>CAZICC010000041.1:0-6219 GCA_964537645.1 uncultured Candidatus Saccharibacteria bacterium
CAGCTGCCCTCCTCCGCGGCCCACGTTGAAAACCAGTTTGTATCCGGATTTGTCCAGTTTCAGATCTCGAGCGATTTTTTGGGCCGCCAGCACGAGTTCCCCCAATAACTCTCCGTCTTCCGACCCGATTTCAATAACGGATTGGATGTGTTTTTTGGGAACGATTAAAATGTGGGTTGGCGCTTTGGGCCGAATATCTTTAAAGGCCGATATCCGGACATTTTCGTAAACGAAATCCGCCGGCAATTCCTTGTTGGTGATTTTACAAAAAATGCAGTCCGTCATTTTTGTTTCGCCGCCAGCCGTTTTTTGACTACATCGATAATCTTTTCCTGGGGCACGATTTCCTGGGCGCCGGAAGACATTTCGCGAAGTATTATAGTGCCGTCAAGGGCTTCTTTTTGGCCCAAAATCAAAACCCATTCGGCGCCCAACCGGTCAGCCACCCGGAGCTGCGCCTTAATGCTGTCCCTGCCGAAACTTTCGGCCACGGTAATACCGGTCCGGCGAAACTCCTCCATCAACTTGAGGCACCGGCGCTTGGCGAGAATCCCGAGTTGCGCCAGAAAAACCTTGATTTTCGGCCTTAAATCGGAGACCTTGGTTTTTTGCGCTTTCATCACCTCAATTGTCCGCTCAAAACCGAAAGCGCCTCCGACGGCCGGAGTCGGCTTGCCGCCGAGCATCTCAATCAGGTAATTGTAACGGCCGCCTCCTCCCAGGGCGAAATTGCCCGGGCTCGGCTCATTCTCAAGCCAAAACTCAAAAACCGTCTGACTGTAATAATCAAGGCCCCGGAACAAATAAGGATTTAAAATATAAGGAAGGTTGGTTTCGTCCAAAAACTCCAGTATTTGCTTAAAATGGTTGTGGCATTCCTCGCAAAGGTATTCAATAATTTGAGGGGCGGACTGCCTTAAAGCGACGCAATGCTCGTTTTTGCAGTCAAAAAGCCGGAAAGGGTTGTCCTTAAACCTTCTTTTGCAGTCCGAACAAAGACGTTTAAGAAGGGAACGGTAATGGTTTTTCAGCGCATCGCGGAAATGAGGACGACATTTTTTGCAACCTATGGAATTGACCTGAATATTGAAACCTGATATTCCCAACTCTTTAAAAACGCAAAAAGCCGCCTGGACTATCTGGGCGTCCGCCACCGCGTCTCCTTCGCCTAAGACTTCCAACCCCCACTGATGGAATTGCCGGAAACGGCCTTTTTGAGGGCTTTCGTGACGAAACATCGGCCCGCTGTAATAAAGCTTGAGGGGGTGGGGAAAAACGCTCATTCCGCGCTCAAGATAGGCCCGGGCAATGGACGCTGTTCCTTCCGGCCGGAGCGCCAGTTCGTCGCCGCCGCGGGTCCTGAAAACATACATCTGTTTTTCCACCACTTCAGAAGCCAAACCCAGGCCGCGGCCGAAAAGGGAGGTTTCTTCAAAAATTGGGGTGTCTATCCGTTCGAAGCCGTAAAAAATAGCCAGCTCTTTGACGATTTTGCCGATTTTTTCCCAATATTTTTGCTCCGACGGCAAAATATCGTGAGTGCCCCGCGGAGCCTGAAAATTTTGGAATTTTTTTGCCATGATTGTCGGGATTGCGACGGACTGCTAATAAGCCGGCGCGGAAAAAGCCTGGGCGGCGTTTACCGGCCAAGCCCTAATCCATACGCGGCCGATGATGTCGCCGCGGGGCAAAACGCCCCAGCGCCGGGAATCGTACGAAGCCCGGCGGTTGTCGCCCAAAACGTAAAACTCATTTTCTTTCAAAATTATCCTTGTTTTTCCCAAATCGACTTGCCTGTCGTTGCCGTCCAAGTACTCCTCCCGAAGCACCAGTCCGCCGGCGAAATTTTGGTTAAAAACGGTGATTTTATTCTCCTCGATTTCCAAAATTTCTCCGGGCAGCCCTATGATTCTTTTGATGTAATACTGCGAAGTGTCCTGAGGAAATTTAAAAACCACCACCTCGCCCCTTTGCGGTTCGCGCAACCGATAACTCAGTTCGTCGATAATCAGGTAATCGCTGTCGTGAAAATTCGGCTCCATGGACTGGCCTTGGACGAAAAACGGCTGAACCAAAAAATAGCGGATGGGCAGCACCACAACCGCCGAAACAATCACTACTTCCAACAAATCCCAAATGAATTTCCTGATGGCGGAAAACATTGTTTTCAAGCATACCACAAAACTTTTAAAAAATCAATTTTTCTGTTAGGATAAAATAAGATTATGCCCGGTAGTGAAAATTCGACAGGTGTTTCCGCTATTGGCGGAAGCACGAAGAAAACTCTTTTTTCAACTACTTGGCATAGAAACATCTTCAAAGATTGCCGGAATAACAAAACTCCGTTTATAATTAAGTAAGTCGAATTTCTACTACCGGGTATGGCGGCGTTTTACATAAAAGAAAAATCCGCGGGGCGAAAAATTTTCCAAACCGCGATGGCCGGTCTTTTTTGCGCCGGTCTTTTCTTCGCGGCATATGCCAGTCTGGAACGCCCCAAAACGTTCGTCGTCAAGCCGAATCTGAGCGAGGCGCAAGTCAGCCGGCCCGCCGAAACGAAAGTAATGGGCTTTCTCTTCTCAAAAATGGCCGAATCTCTGAGTCATCCCCTGAACATCCTGATTCTTGGCCGATCGGGAGAGGGTTATCCGGCGCCCGACCTGACCGATTCAATTATGATTCTCCGGCTGGCGCCCGAAGCCAAGGCCGCCCTGATTTCGGTGCCGCGCGACCTCTGGATCAAAGTGCCGGGCCAGAATTACTATTCCAAAATCAACGCGCTTTATAATTTGAACAAGGAAAAAGGGCCGAACGAGAAGGAATTCGGCCTGATTAAAAGCAAAATCACCGAAGTAACCGGCCTTAACATTGACTATTACGCCCTGATCGACGCGGCGGCGCTCAGAGAGATGGTTGACATCTTGGGTGGCGTAGATGTTTACGTGGAAAACAATATTAACGACCGCGTTTACCAGCATTTGACCTTGGAAAAGGGCTGGCACCATATGGACGGCCGGACAGTCCAAAAGTACGTCCGCACGCGCCTGGATTCGGACGGCGACTTCGCCCGCATCAAGCGTCAACAGCAAATCATCGGCATCCTGAAAGACAAAATTCTGAAGCTCAATCCGGTTTGGGACATTCCGAAGTTTCTGGAAATTTACCGGATCATCGGCCGCAACGTCAAAACCGACATTGGCCCGGAAAAAATCCGGTACTTTTTGGAAATCGCCGAACTTTTCAAAGACGAAGAATTCAACCGGATTGTCGTTGATCCCTCTTCTGGACTTTTGCGTTCTTCTTCGGTTTGGACGAGCGGAGGACTCGCTTATATCCTGATACCCAAAGCGGGAACGGAAAATTACAAAGAAATAAAAGAATATATCGCAAAGAGTCTGAATTTATAATCATAAACAGCCACTGGCCATTAGTCGCCGGCCGCAGGAAAATTTCTAATGACTGACGACTAATGGCTGATGACGAAATTATCAATGAAGCAAAAACCAACCAAAATCCGTTTAATAGTGGGGCTCGGCAACCCCGGGATCGCATACGAAAAAACCCGGCACAATACCGGATTTATAATAACCGAGGAAATCAGGCGGATTTACGATTTGCCGAAATGGGAAACGAAGCCGAAATTTTTCGCGGAAATTTCAGAAGGAAAAATCGGAAAAACAAAAGCGATTTTAGTCCGGCCCCGGACAATGATGAATAATTCCGGCAAAGCGGTTTACGCCGCCGCCAAATTCCTGAAAATAAAACCGGAAGAAATCCTGGTCGTTCACGACGACGCCGACCTGCCCCTGGGCGCGGCTAAAATTTCCAAAAATAAATCGGCCGGCGGCCACCGGGGCGTCAATTCGGTCATCCGGGCGTTCAAAACCGAAAATTTTTCGCGCCTCAGAATCGGCATCCAACCCTCGGCCAAAAAGCGCCGGGACGCGATGAAACTGATTTTGGGAAAATACAAGCCCGCCGAAGAAAAAATCCTGAAAAAAATAATGAAAAAAGCCGTCCCGGTTATGGAAACGGCTGTCAACGAATCGCTTGATAAAGCGATGTCGGAATTCAATTAAGCAAGCAAGATATCCCATCCTATTTTCGTTTTTTAAAATTTTTAAAAGGCAGAAACGCTTTGACAAAGCGCGAGATTGGCGGTATTATAATTCGGTCTAAAGAAATGTCGAGTCTAAGAACCGAAGGCCGCGAAATTCTGATTTGCTCCGTCACCCCCCGTTTTCTGGAACAGGGGGAATTTTGGTTTCAGGAAAATTTCCAAAAAATAAAAAACCTCTCTCTTCGCGACTCCTGGTGGGAAAGAAACGTCTTGTTTTTGCAAGCCGGACAAAAAATCAGCCCGGCGCAAGTTCTGCGCAAATTGACCGATTTCGGCTACGAGAAAGTCCGGGAAACAAGTTCCGGAGGCGAATTCTCCCAAAAAGGAGGCGTCCTGGAAATTTTCCCGATAAATTCTCCGAAAAAATCCTTTATTTTGGAATTTTCCGGCAATCGCGTTGCGGAAATTTTCCCGAAAGAACGCGAAGCGGCAACGATAAAAAAGAAATTGAAAAAAGTAGCCGAATTTCGGGAAGGCGACTATGTCGTGCACTTGGACCACGGCATCGGCGTTTTCCGGGGCGTCGGCGAAGAAAAAAACAACCGCTATTTCATCATTGAATACGCGCCGCCTCCGCGGCCGGGCGCTTTGCCCGACCGCCTGCTGGTTCCCGAAGGCCAGGCCAAGAAAATTTCTTCGTACGTCGGCTTTGAAACGCCCAAAATTCATCGCCTCGGCGGCGATTTTTGGCAAAAAACTAAAAAAAGAATCAAGGAAGAAACGGAAAAGCTGGCTCGCGACCTTTTGGAGCTTTACGCCAGCCGGGAGGCGGCCTGGCGGCCACCCTACAAAACCGACGAAACCCTGGAAAAAGAATTGGAGAGTTCTTTCCGTTTCATTGAAACCCCGGACCAAAAACGAGCCATCAATGAAGTGAAAAAAGACATGGCTTCGGCGAGGCCGATGGATAGAATAATCTGCGGCGACGTCGGCTTCGGGAAAACCGAGGTGGCTGTTCGGGCCGCGCTCGCCGCCGCGATTTGCGGAAAACAAACCGCGGTTCTCGCGCCCACCACCATTCTTTGCGAACAGCATTTTGAAACTTTCGGTCAGCGCCTTAAAAATTTCCCGGTCAACGTGGCGATGCTAAGCCGGCTGACTCCCGCGAAAGAAGAAAGAAAAGTTTTGGACGATTTGAAAAGCGGGCGGTGCGACATCGTCGTCGCCACCCACCGGCTGATGAGCGAAGACGTTGAATTCAAAAACCTCGGCCTTTTGGTTATTGACGAGGAACAGCGTTTCGGAGTCAGGCAAAAAGAAAAATTCAAAAAAATCAACCCGGCGGTGGACATCCTTTATTTGTCGGCCACTCCCATACCCCGCACTCTTCATTTGGCGCTTTCCGGCCTGAGGCAAATATCCCTTATCGGCACCCCGCCGCCCGAACGCCTGCCGGTAAAAACTTTCATTCTCCCTTATTCCCGCAAAATTATCCGCGAAGCGATTGGGGCGGAATTAAACAGAAGCGGCCAGGTTTATTACCTGCATAATCGCGTGGAAACCCTGGAGGCGGCAAAAAGAGGCCTGGCGAAATTGGCGCCGCGAGCGAGAATCGCCGCCATCCACGGCCGGTTGCCGGAAAACGAATTAACGAAAATAATGCGGCGATTCCGCCGAAAAGAAACCGACATCCTGGCCGCCACCACCATCATAGAAAACGGCCTTGATAATCCCGGCGTCAACACTTTAATCGTGGCCAATGCCGCCCGCTTGGGGCTAAGTCAGGCCTATCAAATCAGGGGCCGCGTGGGCCGCTCCCACGTCCAGTCATACGCCTATTTTCTTTACCAAAGAAAAAATTTGGCCGGCAAAGCCAAGGAGCGGCTGGAGGCCTTGAAAAAAGCCGAAGCCCTGGGCTCCGGTTACCAGATAGCGCTCCGCGATTTGGAAATCCGGGGAGCGGGAAATATTTTAGGCAAAGAGCAATCGGGAAACATAAACCAAATAGGGCTGAACCTTTACTGCCACATGCTTTCCGAGGCGGTGGAAGAACTAAAAGCGCAATAAAATCCCGTTAGACAATTGTCTAACGGGATTGAATATTGAATAACGCGATTTATTTCAGCGCCTCTTTCAACGCCCCTTTCAGCGCCTCAAGC
>CAZICC010000042.1:0-5951 GCA_964537645.1 uncultured Candidatus Saccharibacteria bacterium
AAGTTTAATTTTCGGGATACAAATCTTCGGCCGCGAAATCCAGGCCGAGTTCCAACAGTTTTTCCTTGGTCGGGATGCCGTTGGAATCCCAGCCGCGGAGCCGGTAATATTCGTCAAGCAGAGCGTCAATTTTTTCCTGGCTGAATTTTTTTCCGGCTGACGGGCCGTCGGGAATTTCTTCTTCCAGGAACCGGGCCGGGGGTTGGTCGTCTTTGCGGCCGAAATCCGGATTTTCCCTTTTCCAGAATGCCCGGGTCATATTCCAGATTCTTTCGGAGATTTTCAGAAGGTCGTCCAGCGAATAGTCGCGGCCGGTGACCCTTTTCAGGATTTCCGGATAATGTTCCAGCTCCAGTCCGATTTCCACCCATTGCAGGCGGCAGACGCCCAGCATATCAAACATCGGGCGGACATGCTGGAGATAAATCACCCGTTCGGCTTTGCCTTCAATCAGGTCGCGGCCCTTTTCTATGTCCCAGGTGATGGCCCAGGCTCGGTTGTGGTGGGCGCCCACGTCGCAGGTGATGTAAGCGAGCATCATGGCCGGCGCGTTTCTGGTGCCGTAGCCGGATTGTTCGTTGCCTTTTACCTGGATGGCGAATTTTTCCGAACCGTTGCCCAGAATTTCGGCGGCTTTTTTGGTTCCCAGGGCCAATACCGCGCCGATGCCTTCCTGGTGGGCGATTTTTTCGGTCAACCACTTCACCGCGTCAATGTCTCCGAATTTCAGTTCCCGGCCTTCGGTCATTTCCCGGGTGATGATGCCTTTTTCAAAGCATTCCATCGCGAAGGCGATGACCGCCCCGCCCGAAATGGTGTCCATCCCCAGTTGGTCCAAAAGGTAATTGGCGTAGGCCACGTCTTCGATGTTGTCTAATTCGGTGTTGCCGCCGCACAAAGCGATGGTTTCGTATTCCGGACCCTCCACGAAAATATCGTATTTCCCTTCTTTTCTGGCGCGGGACCATTTGCCGCAGGGCATGGGGCAGAATCCGCAGGCCTTGTCGTGAATGACGATGCGTTCTCGCATCACGTCGCCGCTGAGATTCCCGTGTTTATCAAACCATTCTTTTTTGAAGTTTCGGGTCGGAAAAGCGCCGATTTCGTTGACCCATCGGGTTACACCCGGAGTTCCGAATTTTTGCCAGATTTTGGAAAATGAATTTTCGGCGCATTTTCTGAACATTTCCTTGCCTTTTTCGACGACATTGTCTATGTCGTGGAGCGGGACAGCTTTCGTTCCGCGAACGCAGATGGCCTTGAGGTTTTTGGAGCCCAAAACCGCGCCGATGCCGGTCCTTCCGGCCTGTCTTCCGAAATCGTGGGAAACGCAGGCGAAACGGACGAGATTTTCCCCGGCTGGTCCGATGACCGCGATTTGGAAATCTTCGCCGAGGTCGTCCTTGAGCATTCTTTCGGCGTTGAGCGAATCCTGGCCCCAATATTTGGAGCCGTCGCGGATTTCCGTTTTGTCGTCGTCAATGGCGAGGATGCTGGGATTTTCGGCTTTGCCGCGGATGACGACGGCGTCGTAGCCGGCGTATTTGAGTTCGCCGGCGAGGTGTCCTCCCATGTTGGAGTCGCCGTAGCCGCCCGTCAAAGGCGATTTGGAAGCAAAAGTTATTTTCCCGCCAGCTGGAACGAGCGTGCCGGCCAATGGCCCGGAAGCCACGACGACGCGGTTATCCGGTTCCAGCGGGTCAATGCCTTTGGGATTCAGCCGGTAAAGAAGATAAGCCGCCAGTCCCCGGCCGCCAAGATAATCCTTGGCCATTTCGGGATAAAGGGTTCGGCTGAAGCAGATTCCGTCCGACAAATTGACGAAAAGGATTTTCCCGGCGTATCCGCCCATTTTCTCCAGGCGCGGATTTGCGCGGATATCAGACGGATTTTCGCGGAAATTTTCCGCGTTTATCAGTTTGATATCCGTGTTATTCTGCTGCTCTTTCAGGGTGATGGCGCCCGTGGGGCAAATTTTGGCGCATTCGCCGCAGCGGTTGCAGCCGGAAAATTTGATTTTGTATCCGCCCGGGTTGGGAAATCGGCCGGTAATCTTCAAATGGGCTTTTTTGAGGTTGTTTTCCCCGTGGTTCGCCAGGCCGCAAATCAATTCGCAAACTTTGCAGCCGGAACAGAGAGACAAATCAATTTTCAGTTTGGCTTTCCCCTTCTCCATTCTTCCTCCTTTTTTCCGCCGCAGTTTTATGCGAAGGCGGGTTTATCAAAGAACTTAAATTCTGGCTATTTTTTATCTCTTTTTTGTAATTTTGTCAACAATTTTGATCGGGAAAATTAAAGCCCCGAGTATTGTTACCCGAGGCTTTTTTCTTCAATATCGTTAGAGCTTGCTTTTTTATACAATCCCTTCGCTGGTGTCAAGAATGGTGCCCGCCGGCGAACGTTCAAGTTCAACGCCGATATCGGCGATTCCGATATGGTCATTGAGCCAGCCGCGGATAATGTCATCCGCCACGGTCAGGCCAGCCAATCGGCCGCCCAACCTTTCTTTCAGGTCGTCAATCATTGCTTCGGCCTTAGCTCGAGAAATCTTTCTTACTGTCATTTCTGAACCCTCCTTTTAATTCTGTTTTCCCCGCGGTACTTTCTTGAGAATTATTTTTTTCGGAATGGCGTATCTTTCCAGTTTGCCGGTAGCCGGTTTTTCCAGGGCGTCCTTGTCATAATACATCTCAATTTCGCGGTTGTCGTTGATGAAAGCAATGGCGACGACGTGAAGCTTCATTGAGCCGTTGGGTTGCTTTTCCCATTTCACGGCTTCCATATAAGGCAGCCATTCCTCGCCGTTTTCGTCAACGTATTTAAACAGGGGGTCTTTGTAATAATTTGTGACCAGGTCCGAAAAGTCATTAGTGATGGCAAAACTCACGGAATTCATTTCCAACCGGGAAAGATATTCCGGCAGGACGGCGTCGTCCGGCATTTCCACCCGGTAGTCGGCTATCGCCAACGATTGGTGGGGCTTGGCCGAGGCGACGGAAATCGCGAAAATCGCCGCCAAAACAAGGCATAACAACCCGAAACCGATTTTCTTTTTCATCATCAACCTCCATTATCAAAGAACTTAACCTTGTCTGACTACTATCACTTTTCATCGTGCTTGTCAATCCGCCGGAATTAAATTAAAATGAATCTATACCAGGTAGTGAAAATTCGACAGGCGCTTCCGCTTTTGGCGGAAGCGCGAAAAGTCGGTTTTTCATTGCTTGGCGCGAGAATATTTAAGGATTAGCATTTTGAAGCAACTTTTTGATTATTAAGTCGAATTTCTACTACCTGGCATGGAAAGATATAATCCCTCTAAAATCGAAAAGAAATGGCAAAAGCGCTGGGAAAAGGATAATTTCCGGAATTGGCGGGCCAAGGATTTTTCCGAAAAGAGAAAACTGTACCTTTTGGTGGAATTCCCTTATCCTTCGGGCGACGGGCTTCACGTCGGGCACTGCCGGAGTTATACCGCCCTTGATATTTTGGCGAGAAAAAAAAGGATGGAAGGCTTCAATGTTTTGTATCCCATGGGCTGGGACGCTTTCGGTCTTCCCGCGGAAAACTACGCCATCAAAATGGGAATCCATCCGACCGCGGTCACCAAAAAAAACATCGGAATTTTCAAAAAACAGCTCCGAAAAATGGGCTTTTCTTTTGATTGGCCGCGGGAAATCAATACCGCCGACCCGACTTATTACAAATGGACCCAGTGGATATTTCTTAAGTTTTTTGAAAAGGGCCTGGCCTACCGGGCGGAAATGCCCATTAACTGGTGCCCGAGCTGCAAGATAGGACTGGCCAACGAGGAAGTGATTGACGGCAAATGCGAGCGTTGCGGCGCCGCGACCGAACGACGGGAGATTGAACAGTGGCTCCTCAAGATAACGGCCTACGCGGACCGGCTGATTGACGACTTGGAAAAAGTTGATTACCTGGAAAAAATCAAAGCCCAGCAAATAAACTGGATAGGCCGGAGCGAAGGGGCGGAGATTTATTTCAAGATTGCCGGTTCAGGCAAAAAAATCACCGTTTTTACGACTCGGGTTGACACTTTGTTCGGCGTCACCGCTGTCGTTGTCGCCCCGGAACATCCTTTGGTTTCGGAATTGACCGCCGCGAAAAACCGGGAAAAGGTGGAAAAATACGTTGAAGCGGCCGCCAAAAAAAGCGAACTGGAAAGGACGGAGGACAAAGAAAAAACCGGCGTGTTTTCCGGTTCTTACGCGGTAAATCCCGCCAATGGCGAAAAAATCCCGGTCTGGGTGGGCGATTACGTGGTCGCCGCTTACGGCGGCGGCGCGGTGATGATGGTGCCGGCCCACGACAAAAGGGACTTTTTGTTTGCCGAGAAATACAATTTGCCGATTAAACAAGTCGTTGTTCCAGCAGAAAATAAACAGAAAATTCAAAATTACAATTCAAAATTTAAAATTTTGGAAGAGGCATTTGTTGAAGATGGGATTCTTGTAAATTCCGGGCAGTTTAGCGGCGCAACATCAAGAAAAGCGCGCGAGGAAATAACGGAATGGCTCAGAGAAAGAAAGTTGGGCGCAAAAACCGTTCAATACCATCTTCGCGACTGGATTTTTTCCCGCCAGCATTACTGGGGAGAACCTATTCCGCTTGTTTTTTGCCTTTCGTGCAAAAAACAAGCGGAAATTTTCAATTCTCAATTTTCAATTTCCAAACAAGATAGGAAGGGTTTTAATAAAGGCGAATTGCTGAATCCAGGCTGGACCGCGGCGCCGGAAAAGGACTTGCCGGTAAAACTTCCTTTTGTCAAAAAATACCAGCCGACGACGACTGGCGAATCGCCCTTGGCGGCAATCAAGGATTGGGTGAACACGAAATGCCCGAAATGCGGCGGGCCGGCGAAGAGGGAAACCGACACCATGCCGAATTGGGCCGGGTCTTCCTGGTATTTTTTGCGCTATCTTGACCCAAAAAACAAAAAATCCTTCGCCGACAAAAAGAAAATCAATTACTGGACGCCGGTTGATTTGTATAACGGCGGGATGGAGCATACCACTCTTCATCTTTTATATTCCCGTTTCTGGCATAAATTTTTATACGATTTGGGTTTGGTAAGCGGGCCGGAGCCGTATCAAAGAAGAGTTTCCCATGGAATGATTTTGGGCGAGGGCGGCGTCAAGATGTCCAAGTCCAAAGGCAATGTGGTCAACCCCGACGAACAAATCGCGCTTTTCGGGGTTGATTCCCTGCGAGTTTACGAAATGTTCATGGGGCCTTTTGACGAGGCCATTCCTTGGGACGCGCGGGGGATTGTCGGCGTCAGAAGGTGGCTGGAAAGGATTTGGAAATTGGCGGCTTGGGTTATCGAAAATAAAAAGCGTCTCGCCAAGGACGAAAACCGGCCGGACGCGCTGGCCAAGTTGACGCATCAGACCGTCAAAAAAGTTTCCGAAGACGTTGAAAACGCCAAATTCAACACCGCGGTCAGCGCCTTGATGATTTTGACCAATGAAATGGAAAAACAAAAATCCCTGTTGACCGCCGGCCGTCTTGAAACGTTTCTGAAACTGTTTTGCGTTTTCGCCCCCCACGTAAGCGAGGAAATCTGGGAAATGCTGGGTCATAAAAAACCGATCCAATCGGAAAATTGGCCGCGATACGACGAGAATTTGGCCAGAGAGGAAAATTTTTTACTGATTGTCCAGGTTAACGGAGCGACGCGCGACCGGCTTTCGGTTCCGGCGGGCATTTCCGAGGCCGAAGCCAGGGCAAAAACC
Source organism: uncultured Candidatus Saccharibacteria bacterium (assembly GCA_964537645.1). Taxonomy (GTDB): domain Bacteria; phylum Patescibacteriota; class Minisyncoccia; order CAZICC01; family CAZICC01; genus CAZICC01. The sequence continues at coordinate 5,757 of CAZICC010000042.1, forward strand.
CTGGAATCCGATAAGGCCAGGAAATATCTTGAAGGCAAGAAAATCAAAAAAATCGTTTACGTGGCCGATAAATTAATTAATTTCGTCGTTTAAATTCATGAGAAAAACAAGTTTGAACGCCAGCAGTTTCTGGCAGGAAATAAAAAAAATAAAATTGGAGCTCCTGACGGCCCTCGGTCTTATCCTGGCCCTTCT
>CAZICC010000043.1:0-5950 GCA_964537645.1 uncultured Candidatus Saccharibacteria bacterium
TGATAAAACCCGGGATATACGACCAACTCGGGCCGCTCGTCATAACAGTCGGCGTCATATCGCTGATTGCCCCTCTTGCGGCCATTCTTCTTTTCACGAATCTGCGCGGAAAGGAAGCGATTGGTTTCAGGGCGGTTGATTGGCTCCGGAACGCGGCGGCGTTTGCCGTCCGCTTGCCCGTCGTATTTTTGAAAAAATAAAAACAAAAAAACGGGAAGATAAAAAACTCTTCCCGTTTTTTTTATGGCCGGCGGTTTTTTTGCCGGACTATGGCATTTTGCCCAAAAATTTGCTAATATGGAAACGTTGTTATGAGAAAAATCGCTTACGGCCTTATTTTTCTTCTGGCGGCGTTCAACGCTATTTTTTATTTTTCCGGCGGAAATGTCGCGGTTGTTGACGCTCCGGCAGCCGGCCTGAAAACTTATCTGCCTTCGCCGGCCATTCAAGCCGAGCCGGAGCCCGTCCCCCGAAAACTGACACCCCGGCCCGAAACAATCAAAGGGATTTACGTGACCGCCCACACTTTCAGATTGCCGCGCTTCAACGATTTGACGGCGCTGGTTAAGCGAACCGAGCTTAACGCGATGATCATTGACGTTAAAGACAGCTGGAACCTTCACTTCGACGATTACCTGAAAAATAAAATAGCCGAACTCCACAAAGAAAACATTTATCTAATCGCGAGAATCGTCGTCTTTCAGGACCACCAGTTCGCCAAAAACAATCCGGATGTCGCTTTGCGGCTGAAAGACGGTTCCTTGTGGCGCGACAACAAAAACACCCATTGGACCGATGCGGCGAGCCGCAAGGTATGGGATTATAACGCGGCGATTGCCAAAAAGGCCATTGATTTGGGTTTTGACGAATTGAATTTTGACTATATCCGTTTTCCCTCTGAAAAAATTGATTCGATTATTTACCCCGTTTATGACGACAAAACCCCGAAACACGAAATAATCCGTTCTTTTTGGCAATATTTACGCGGAAAATTGAAAGAATACGACCAGGAAATCGTCCTTTCAGCCGACCTTTTCGCGTTTAACATGATAAGCGAAGGGGATTTGGGCATCGGTCAGCGGTTTAGGGACTCTTTGGATGTTTTTGACGTGGTCGCGCCGATGATTTATCCTTCCCATTACACTTCCGGCAATTTCGGCATCAAAAATCCGGCCGCTTTCCCGTATGAAGTGGTTTATCAAAGCTTGCTCAAAGGCAAAAGCCAAATAGAGCGTTACGCTTCCACGACTTCCACCGTTATCCGTCCCTGGCTCCAGGATTTTGACCTGGGCGCCGATTACGACGCCGTTATGGTGAGAAAACAAATCAAGGCCGCCTATGACGCCGGATTTGATAAGGGCTGGATGCTTTGGAATCCGAATAACGTTTACACGGAGGGAGCGTTGTTGAGGGAATAGAAGGCAGAATCCAGAAAGTAGAATCTAGAAAAATTTCAAAACTTCTACTTTCTATTTTCTAAATTCTAGATTCCGTGATAGATTTAAAGTTGTATGTTGAATTTTCTCAGCGCCAACATAGAACAATTCAGCTACGCCGGCATTTTCGGCCTGCTTTTTCTCTCAAGCGTGGGGCTGCCCGCCCCCGAAGAAGCGATTTTGATTCTTGCCGGCTACCTCGTTTCAACAGGACTCGTCAATATTTGGGGAGCGATGCTTGTGGCTTTTTTCGGCGTTTTCCTGGGAGATAATCTGGCTTATCATATCGGCTTCAAAAAAGGGGAGGGTTTTTTGCGGGAATTGGTGAAACGTTTTAAAATTTCGCCCCGCCAGTTTTCGCGAGCCAAATCTTTTTTGGATTGCCATTGCGCCAAAGCCATTTTTTTGTCGCGATTCCTGCTGGGCGCGCGGTTTTTGATGCCCTATATGGCCGGCGCTTTCCGGCTGCCGCGGGCGAAATTCACGACTGGCGCCGGCTTGGCGGCTTTGATTTGGGTGCCGGGAGTGATTATCTTGAGTTTTTATTTAAGTCAGGCCCTGGATTTGGTGGAAATTTTCAAAGACATAAAGCACTGGATATTCGTCGGCCTTATTTTTGTCATCGGTTTCATCGCCGGCGCGAGAGAATTCAAAAACGGAGTAAAAATTGATTTGCAACCAACAACTAACAACAAACAACAGTCGTAAGTTGTAAGTTGTTAGTTAAATTATGACTATTTTTTCTCACTTTGGCATTAAAACAAGAATTGAACTCGCTTTGTTGGTTATCGTTTTAGTTTTACTGGCGATGGTTTTGGCGATGTTTTTCATTACCGCTGTTATCAGGGAAACCGCCGCCGGCTGCAAAAAAATTCCTTACGGTCCCGGCCATGAAGGAAAATGCGGTGACGGTTATTTCGTCGTTTCCATTTTGGACAGTTTCGGAATTTTGCGTAATCCCGAGGCCGCGCCGACCGCGGGCTACATGATTTGCTGCCGTACGGCGAAATAACAAGTTTGGTTTGAAACCCGGCGATTATGAAAAAGAAAATTCTGATTGTTCTTGACGCTTCTTCTCCCGAAGAGGCGGTTAAGTTTTCCGGAGGCGCTCCGTCGGATTTTGTTTTTGACGAAACGAGCCCGCATTTTTCCGCGACGGAAATAATCAGAGACATAAAAGAGATAGAAAAAAGCGTCAAGTCGTTGGGCTATTCAACCGCTCTTTGCGACCTTCGCGGCGCTCTGAAAAATTTAGCCGGCGCCGTCAGGAAGGAAAAACCCGACTTGATTTTCAATCTGGCCGAATCGTTGGGCGACGACGCGATGGGAGAAATCCGCGTTGCCTGTTTTTTTGAGTTGCTGGAAGCGCCTTACACCGGTTCGGCGCCTTACGCTTTGGCTTCGGCCCTTAATAAGGCGCGGGCGAAGGAGATCCTGGATTTTCATAAAATTCCCACGCCGAAATATTTTGTCGCCCAAAAACTTTCGGAAATCGACCGCGAAGGATTGCGCTTGCCAGCGATAATCAAGCCGGCGCGCGAGGACGGCTCAATCGGCATTGACGAGCGGTCGCTTGCCAAAAATCGCGAAGAGATTGAATTCGGCGTCCGGCGGATTTTCCGGGATTTTAATTCTCCGGCGCTCGTGGAAGAATTTATTGATGGCAGGGAAATGCAGGTGGCGATTTTGGGGAGCAGAAACCCGATGATTCTTCCGATTGCCGAAGTGGATTTTTCGGGCTTGTCTCAGGGTTACCCTCGCATACTCACTTATGACGCGAAATGGCGGACCGAGCACGAAGCGTATCGGGGGACTCCGGTTGTTTGTCCGGCGAAAGTTAAGCCGGTCTTGGAAAGGAAAATAAAGGACTTGGCGCTCCGGGCTTTTCGGATTTTTGAATGCCGAGATTATGCCAGAGTTGATTTCCGGCTTGACGGCGCGGGGGAGCGCCCATTCGTGCTGGAAATCAATCCGAATCCCGACATCTCTTTCCGCAATGACAGCGGTTTTTACAGGGCCGCCGAGGCCGCCGGCTTGGATTACTCGGCCGTCATCAAAAAAATAATTGATTCGGCTTTTGAAAGATATGGGAAATAAAACCGCAAAGCGAAACTTTTAAGCCGTTTTTAAGGTATTAAATAATGAAAAACGAAGAAAAAATCCAGGAAAATGTCCTGATTTTGAAGAGCAAGGCCGGCGATTTCAAGGCCTTTGAGGAATTGGTCAGGCTTTACCAGAATCGGATTTACAATTTTGTTTACCGGATTGTTTACGAGCGGGAGACGGCCGAGGACCTGGCCCAGGAAACGTTTATTCGCGCCTTCAAGAATTTGGCCGGTATTGACGTTAATCTTTCCTTTAAAAGCTGGCTTTACAAGGTCGCCGTCAATTTGACAAACGATTACCTGAAGGAAAAATACGCCCGCTATCAGTTTGAGGATTTCCGCGATTTGACGAATCCCGAATTCGAGTTGAAGGACGAGGCCTCGGCGGCGAGAATCAAAAAGGCGGTTTTTTTGGAAGAGGGACTGAGAAGGATTGACGCCAAATACCGCGCCGTCCTCCTGCTTTACTTCAAGGAAGGTTTTTCCTATAAAGAGATTGCTTATAAATTGGACTTGCCTTTGAATACCGTGCGCACCCATTTGAAACGCGCGAAAACGGCTTTAAAAAAGGCGATAGAAGCGTAGAGGGAAAGTGGTATGCGGAATAAACTGGACGACAAAAAATTGAAGAAATTATTCGGAGAACTTGAAGATTTGGCTCCGAGTTTTGATTTGTCCCAAAAAATCGCCCGCAGGATTTTTTGGAAGAGATTTCGTTTTACGTTCGCGGTTCATTTTCTGTCTTTCGTCGTTTTGCTGGCGGCCTTGCCTTTTTCCTACCGGAGCGTGGCCGGCGATTTCGTCAAATTTGAAATTGTCCCCATGCTTGATTCCATCCTCAGCAATTTTGAATTTTCCTTCGATTTCATCACTTACCAAATCAATTTTGTAGGCGCTTTTTTGCCGCTCGCTTCCATTTTGATTTTCTTCTTCAATTTCGCGGTTTTTTGCCTGGTCGCTTTTGTCGTCGTCAGGGATTTAAGGAAGATGGATTTTACCAACCGCAAGATTTTTCAGGCGGCCATAATGACACTCCTGCTTTTTACGGCCTCCGGGACGTTCGTCGGAACGGCTCTCGCCCAAGTTTCGGAGGACTCCTCTTTTGATCAAACTTCGCCGATTCCCCCGTTTTTTGAAGATGGCGCGGAAAAAACCCAAATTGTTTTAACGGCCGTAGTTGAGGAGGTTAACGGCGAGATGGGAACTTTGATAGTTGAATTGAGAACCGCAAACAGGAAAGAATTTGCGGGGTTGAGGGGCGATAAAATAGTCATTTACGCCGACGAAGAAACCGAATTCGTCAAAAAAGGTCGGGACAAGGCGGGGCTCGCGGATTTGGGCGAAGGGGACAAAGTGACGATTATCGGAGTTTCGCATAATGGTATTTTCTGGGCGGAAAAAATCGTGGCCGCGGCCACGCCTTGGTGGAAAAGAATTTTCAAATGAAAAAATAGAAATCAATTGGGGGATAGCGAGAAATAATCAAAAAACCGGTTTTGTCCGTTTCGGACATTTGCCGGTTTTTTGATTGTCTGGTATCATAATAATCGTTCATTATTAATCACCAGTCAAAACATATGTCTCATTTGCACATACCTGACGGCGTCCTGCCTCTTTGGTTATGGGCGGGGGGCTTTGTCGTTTTTGCCGTAATTTTGGCGCTGGCGCTTTGGCGCCTTAAACGGCGCGGCGACGCGATTAAAAAACTGCCTTTTTTGGGCGCGGTGGCGGCCCTGATGACCATCGGGATGTCTTTCCCCGTCGTGCCTTTGATGTATCACCTTAACCTTTCGGTGCTCGCCGGCATTGTTTTGGGCCCCGCCCTGGGGGCGCTCGCGGTTTTTTTGAGCAACCTGATTCTGGCTTTTTTCGCCCACGGGGGAATAACGGTCATCGGCCTCAATTCTTTGATTTTGGTTTTTGAAGTCGCGGCCGCCTGGTTGTTGTTCAAATTTATTTTCCGCTTTTTGGGCGGAGCGGTTTTTTGGAAAGGTTTTTTGGCGACTATTTTGACGCTTGCCGCTTCCACCTTTTTGGCAATCGGCATTGTCACGCTTGGCGGCGCCGATTGGCGGAAATTTGCCGAAGTTTCAATCGCGCTGGGCTCGTTGGGCTGGCTTCTGGAAGGATTAATCGTCGGCTTCATGGTTTCTTACGTCAAAAAGGTAAAACCCGAAATTATAGATTTTTAATTGCCTTTCGTTTATAATGAAAAAGGAATAGCAAGAAATAAAATAAATGCCCAAATTTGAACAACCAACAATACTTCCGCCGGAACAACCCGGAGAGGAAGAAAAATTGGAACAGCCGGTCTCCGCCGAGGTCCGCGAAATTAAAATTAAAAGGAAACAGAAGCCCGAGGAACCGGCCGAAAAACAACCGGAAGAAAAACCGGAAGTTCCGGCCGCG
>CAZICC010000044.1:0-541 GCA_964537645.1 uncultured Candidatus Saccharibacteria bacterium
ACTATAACGATTTTCACTCAAATATCGGGAAAATTTCGGGATTTTTTTCCTTTTCCTCGGCCTCGGCCAGAATTTTCAGGATTTGCTCAATCCGCTCTTCGGGCGAACCGGAAATCCGGTAATACTTCGCGCTTTCAATACGAAGATAACTCTCAATTTCGTCGGAAATCCTTTTGGCCTCTTCCTTGTCGGACTGCCACCTGACGCTGTTTTTCTTGAATTCCAACTCGGCCGGCAAAAAGAAGATGAAATCGTAGGAAGCCAAAGCGCGTTCGCGCGCCCATTTATCCATTGTTTTCAGGACGTAATTGTATTTCTGAATCTCTTCTTTCGATGCCCTCGGGCCGGGCTTGTAGTGCCGGGCGTAAACGCAGGTCAAAAACGAAGCGCTGTCGCAAACCAAGTAATCCCCGTCTTGCATATTTTCAATATATCCTTCTTCGTCGGTCTGTCCGCAAAAAATCGCCAGCTGCTCAAAAATATTTTTTGGCTCGCCGTTCCTGATAATGTAATTGGTGGCGTACTCCAGGACAAAATGAAC
>CAZICC010000044.1:551-5921 GCA_964537645.1 uncultured Candidatus Saccharibacteria bacterium
TCTTTCCCGAGCATTTTCAGTCGGACGCCCAGAAGCAAGGCAGTCACGGTTTTCCCCATCGACGGTCCGGCGACAATCGCGATTTTCTTCATCCTGTTTCTCCTTCTAATTAAAAAGGTTTTTTAAAAGAACTTTGAAAATGATTTAAAGAAATCTGTTTCGTAAAAATTTTCATGAGGGGACGACCGGACAATAAAAATCAAAAATCAAATATCAAAATAAATGAAGGTGAAAAATTTTGAAAAATTTTCATCAACCTAAATTTTGAATTTTGCATTTTGAATTTTGAATTTCTTTCGTGGGGTCCCCGGATAAAATTTTTATGAAATAGATTTCTTAAAAAACCACTTTTTTTTCTTTTTATCCAATTCCGCGTAATACTCCCGATAGCTCTTTTTAATCCCCTCTTTTATATCATATCCCAAAATTTTTGCGACTTCTTTGATGTTCTTTTCCGGGCCCTCTATTTCCACGAAACAGCCGATGGCCGGCAATTCTTCAATGTAAACCTCGGCGCCGCCGTATTTCCAGAGTTCGGTCCGCTTTTCATATTCTATGACCGGCTCGTAGCCGAGGCCGGCCAGAATTTTCACCGCCATCGCCGGATTTTCCACGACGGTTTCGAATTCCTCCCGGACCTTGAAAACATGGTCGCGGTACGGCCCCTTGAATGTCAGTTTTCCCCGGCCGCTCCGTTCCATTCCCAAGCGGAGGCGCAAAAGTTTCCCCCTGGGAATCAATTTATTTTCTTTGTCGAACAGAATATCTTTCCCTCTCCAACGCTCCAGACAACGACAGCCGAGCCGCCGCAAAGCGGCGCGCAACTCTTTAACGCCGCCGACCTTAAATCTGATTTCCACTTCCAAATTTCCCGATTGGCGCATAATAAATTCTCCGCGAATTCATTCTATACGGAAACGCCAAAAAAGGCAATCAAAAAGGCCGGTCAAGCCGGCCTTTTGAGAACATTTTTGTCGTATTCCGCCAATAACAGCCGTGGTTCAACGGACAAATTCCGTTTTCAAATCCGAACGCATTTTTTCTTGCTCCAATTTTTCAGCGCGTACGGCCAATACCGCTTGAACGGCAAGCCCCGCTGGTGGCCCCTGAAATCAATAATGGTTCTGGGGCCGGTTTTCACGATGGTAACCGGAATGCCGCTCAATTCCTCCAATCTCGCGATGAAGTCCTCGACCGGCCGCGTTATTCTTTTATTTTCATGACAACGCCAATCAAGGTAATCGGCGAAAGTAACCGCCAGTTCCGTCGGCCGATTGGCCCGGCAGGCCCGCAAAAATTCTTTCTCGCTGAAAATCGCCACTCGCCGGATTTTATGGGTCACGGAAGTGATTTCAGTTATCGGCTCTTTCGCTCCGGCTCTCCGCGTCAATTCCTCCCAACTGATTTCCTCGGAATCTTCGCCGAACGGGCCGCTGTTTCCGGCTACCCGTATTGGATAACTCCGGACTACACCGATAATATCGGCGTCTAAATTATGAATACTGACGCCGACGCTCGCGGCAATGGCCTGGGCTGTCGTGTCGCGACTCGTCACAAAAGGAAAACGGCCGTGTTCCAGGGACAAACCGAAGCCCTGCGTCCCTTCAATCAAAACCGAATTCCACTCATCTTCGCCCAGATGGCTGTTAATCAACTCAACCGTGTCGCAAAGGTACGGCCGGAGCCAGTCAACGTTCATCGCCTGCACACAGGAGGATTTGCGCAAAACCTTGTCGGCTTGAGCCGTTCCGATACCCTCGCGACTGGTGGCCGAAGTGCTGCCGATTCTTTCGGCTAAATCCGTGTTTTGTTCAGCCAGAATCTGCTCTTCGGTAATCACGTGAGCCCGATAATCAATACGAAGCCGGTTTTTTATTTCCGAAAACTGGCTGATTTCTTCAATTTCCTTTTTCAAAACATCGGGGCTGACAATCGCACCGAGACCGATAACCAGTTTGGCCGAAGAATTTGTCCAAACCGAAGGAATCTGGCGCATTATGAATTTCCGATCTTGATGATAAATGGTATGGCCAGCGTTGGCCGCTCCGCTCCGGACACCCATGCTGACGGACGGCGCCAGATACGAAGCAATCGCGCCTTTGCCCTCGGAACCATACTGTAACCCGACAACTACGATGATTCTCCCGCAATGCCCGCTGTCTTTCATATATACGTCTCCTCTGCGTCAAAGAACTGCCGTATTTATACCACCGGGAAATCCCGAAAGTCAACCCGGTAGTAGAAATTCGGCAGATTATCGTTTTGCCGCCTTCGGCGGCAAGCCGAATTTTCACTACCGGGTTGAAAAATTGAAAAATTTCCGGTATACTGAAATAATGGAAACCATCAAGGAAAAACTGGAATTCTTGAAAGCCGAAGTCCGCAAGACCTCGGACCGTCTTTGACGTTTCCGGAAAGGAAAAAAGAATCAGGGAACTGGAAGCGGAAGCGGCCCGGCCGGATTTCTGGGGACGACTGGACAGCCGGGAAATTTCCAAGGAACTGAACGACCTCAAGGAAGAAGTGAAATTCTGGCGCGGCCTGGAAAAGGAAACTTCCGACCTCCTGGAACTGTATGGATTGGGGGAGACCGACGCGGCCATCCGGCGGGAAGCCGGGGAAAAATACGAAGAGCTTTTGAAAAAATTCAAAAAAGAGGAAACCAAAATATTTTTGGGCGGCAAATATGACAAAGCCGGCGCCATCGTTTCGGTTTACGCGGGCGCGGGCGGCCGGGACGCGGCCGACTGGGCCGGAATGCTTTTGCGGATGTACCGGCGGTACTGCGAGCGCCGGAACTGGCCGGCGAAAATCCTCCACGAGCATCCCAGCGAGGAAGGCGGCACAAAAAACGCCACTCTGGAGGTTGACGGACGCTTCGCTTACGGGTATCTTAAAGGGGAAAACGGCGTCCACCGGCTGGTGCGCGTTTCGCCTTTTTCCGCCCAAAAACTCCGCCACACCTCCTTCGCCCTGGTTGAAGTGATGCCGGAAATCAAAAGCGAAAAAGAGATTGAAATAAAGCCCGAGGACGTCAAAACGGAAACTTCCCGCTCTTCCGGTCCGGGCGGCCAGAACGTCAACCGCCGCGAAACGGCCGTGCGCGTAATCCACTTGCCGACCAACATCGCCGCGGCCTGCCAGTCCGAAAGGTCGCAAGCCCAGAACCGCGAAAAAGCGATGAACCTCCTGCGCTCCAAACTGGCGGCGCTGGAAATCCAGAAAGAGACAGAAGAACGTCGGCGGCTCAAAGGCGAAAAAGTCAAAATAGAATGGGGCCGGCAAATCCGCTCCTACGTCCTACATCCCTACAAAATGGTCAAGGACCACCGCACCGAAGCCGAAACGCCAAAAGTTGACGAAGCGCTGGACGGCAATATAGATATGTTTGTGGAAGCCGAATTGAGGCTCCTGGCTTAATTCCCAATCGCCAATTTCCAGACAAATCCCAAATTTTAAAATTCAACGACGAAAAGGTTTTTGATTTTGGATTGTTCTTTTGCGTTTTGAATTTAGCGAAGCGCTTATGATTCGTTTCCACAACGTTTCCAAAATTTACAACTCTCACTCCATCGCCCTTGACGGCGTGAGTTTTGAAGTGGGCAGGGGCGAATTCGTGTCCGTCGTCGGGCGCTCGGGCGCGGGAAAATCGACTTTGCTGAAACTCCTCATCGCCGAAGAAAAGCCGAGCAGGGGCCGGGTTTTCTTTGACAAGGAAGACGTACACAAGCTCCGGCTTAGTCAATTGCCGCATCTTCGCCGGCGCGTCGGCGCGGTTTTTCAGGACTTCAAGTTGCTTGGCGGGAAAACGGCTTTTGAAAACGTGGCTTTCGCCCTGGAGGTCTGCGGCTTTTCCAACGAGCAAATCAGGCAGGACGTTACCCAGGTGATGGACCTCGTCGGACTGAAAGACCGATTCCATAATTTTCCCCACGAACTTTCCGGCGGCGAAAAACAAAGGGTGGGCATCGCCCGAGCCTTGGCGCACCGGCCCGACGTCATCGTGGCGGACGAGCCGACCGGCAACCTTGACCCCATCAACACCTGGGAAATCATTCGGTTGCTATCCAAAATCAACGAATTCGGCACCACCGTCATTCTCGCCACCCACGACAACGAAATCATCAACGCCCTGGAAAAAAGGGTCATCACCCTGGACCAGGGCAAAATCATCCGCGACGAACAAAAAGGGAAATATATACTGTCATAAAATTTCTAATTTCTAATTTCTAATTTCTAAACAAGAATTGAAAATTTTATATTTATGGTTACCTTGACCCGAATCATTAAAACCGGTTTAAAGAGTTTCTGGCGGAACGGCTGGATTTCCACGGCCACCATCAGCGTGATGACCATAGCGCTCCTGGTTTTCACCGGCCTTTTGATGGTCAACGTCCTGGCCTCGGCCATATTCACCGAACTCCAGGACAAAATTGACATCAGCGTCTATTTCAAATTGAACGCCCCCGAAGAGGAAATAACGCGGATAAAGGCCGATTTGGAAAAACTGCCGGAAGTCAAATCCGTGATTTACGTCTCCCGGGAAGAAGCCCTGGTGAAATTCCGGGAAAAGCACCACAACAACCCCGTCATCATCCAGTCCCTTGAAGAAGTCGGGCAAAATCCCCTGCCGGCCTCGCTCAACATCAAATCCTACCAGGCCTCCCAGTACGAGGCCATCGCCAGCTGGCTTAACCGCGAAAAGCTGAAGCCGGTGGTGGAAAAAGTGAATTTTTACCAGAACGAGGCGGTCATCGCCAAATTTGACCGGATTCTGTCCATCGCCCGCCAATCCGTCCTGATTTTCGGCCTGATTATGGCGTTCATCGCCGTGGCCGTGACTTTCAACACCCTGCGCCTGGCGATTTACGCCGCCCGGGAGGAAATAAACGTGATGCGGCTCGTGGGCGGCGCCAGCTGGTTCATCAAGGGCCCGTTCCTTTTTGAAGGCATGCTTTACGGATTTTGCGGCTCGGTCGCGGCCCTGGCGATTTTTTACCCGATTCTGGGATTCGTCTCGCCGGCCGTTTCCAGCTGGCTGCCCGGCGCGGATTTGGCCAAATATTTCACCGCCAATTTCTGGACGATTTTCCTGATTCAAACCGCCATCGGAATGGTTTTGGGGTCGTTCTCCAGCGGAATAGCGATAAGGAGATACCTCAAAGTTTAAATTCGAAATTCGAAGCACGAAATTCGAAACAAATCCGAATTTTTAAAATTCAAAACATTAAAAATTTTGGATTTTGATCATTTGAAATTGTTTCGGATTTAGGATTTCGGATTTCGATTTTTTTTTGCGGGGTCATCTAGCGGTAGGATACATGGCTCTGAACCATGTCACCTTGGTTCGAATCCAAGCCCCGCAGTCAA
>CAZICC010000045.1:0-341 GCA_964537645.1 uncultured Candidatus Saccharibacteria bacterium
GCCCTTGATTTGAATCTGATAGAAATTTCCGAAGCCCTGGACGGATGGGTGGCCTCTCCGGGCCGGATGAGAATGCTTAAAGGCGTTAAAAACGCCTGGATTATTGACGACACTTACAATGCCTCGCCGATGGCTATGCGCGCGGCGCTGGAAACGTTGCGGGACTTGGGACGACCGACGGAACAAATTCCGGCGCGCCGGCGCATCGCCGTTTTGGGAGACATGCTGGAATTGGGAAAATTCAGCATTGAGGCGCACGAGGCCGCGGGCCAGCGCGCGAAAGAGTGCGCGGATTTGCTTTTTACCGTCGGGACGCGCGGAAAATTTATCGCTGACGAGGC
>CAZICC010000045.1:351-5798 GCA_964537645.1 uncultured Candidatus Saccharibacteria bacterium
TTTTATCGCCTCGTCAGCGATAAAAACAGGAATGCCCGAAGAGAATGTTTTTTCTTTTGACGTTTCGGACGAAGTCGGAGAATTTCTGGAGAATAAAATCAAGGAAGGGGATTTGATTTTAGTGAAAGGTTCTCGGTCTATGCGGATGGAAAAAATAGTGCGCGACATTATGGCCGAGCCGGAAAAGGCGAAAAAGTTGTTGGTGCGTTGAGGGGGCTGAAAATTAAAATAGGCGCGATATTGCGTTTTTTTATTTTGTATGGTATAATATGAAAAAATGGATAAAGCCGTCAGCCAATTAAAGAATTATCTGATTCCTTATTCCGCGAACGATTTTCGGCCGCGGGCGCTGGAAAGAAGAGCCGCGATTTTTTTCCTGGCCGTTTTCATCGCCGCGGAAATCCTGTTTTTGTCGTCCGCTTTTCTGGCGCCCCGGACGGCGATTTTTGCCGATATTTCAACCCTCGCGATTTTTAACTTGGTGAATAAAAGCCGTTCGGAACTCGGCTTTGGCGAATTATCGGTCAATAAAGAACTTCAAAAAGCGGCCGAAGCCAAAGCCGCGGATATGGCCAAAAACGGCTATTTCAGCCATGTCAGCCCGCAGGGCGTCGCGCCGTGGTTTTGGATGGAAAAAAGCGGTTATGATTATTATTACGCCGGAGAAAACCTGGCCCGCGGATTTATTGACGCCAATTCTGTTTTTGACGCCTGGATGCGTTCCAGGACTCATCGGGCCAATATTCTGAATCCCAATTACAACGATATCGGCGTTGCCGTTGTTTCAACCGAAATTTCCGGAAAAAAAACCAATATAATCGTCCAGATGTTCGGTTCCTCTTCAAAAACCGTTGCTCCTCTTAAGCCGGCCGAAAAGACGAAACCAACTTCCATGGAATACGGCAGACTTACCGCGGCTCTCATTTCCAATATTTCGGGAATCGGCAATAATTTCTTCACGTTTGGATCCGCGCTAATTTTATTGATTTTCTTTTTGAATTTATTCGTCAATTTCAGGATTCAGCACCGCGATTTGATCCTGAACGGACTTATAGTCATCGCCGTCGCGCTGGGAGCGATTATTTTCAACAACCATTTAATCAATTCCGGCCTGGATATTTTGGAAGCGGCAAATTTAATCTCATGAATTTATTGGAACCGAAATACAAACCCAAGAAATTTCGTCCCGCCGCGGCGTTCGCGGGCGAGTTTATTATTTTCGCTTTTATTTTCGCCCTGGTCTGGTTGGCTATTTTCTTTTCCTTGAACCTTAAGGCCTACGCCGGCCGGCTGGCATACGACTTGGGGCTGAACGCCAAGCGGAGTTTTAACTCTTTGGCCGCGGCTCTGCCGGGAGAGGAAAATGCCGACGAAATTATTATCCCCAAAATCGGCGTCAACGCGCCGCTGATCGCCGGCCGAAGCGCGGCGATCTCGGATATCCTGGAAGATTTAAAGAGCGGCGTTGTCCTGTATCCGGGAAGCGCCAGGCCGGGAAGCAAATCCGGCAAAACCGTCATTTTGGGCCACAGTTCCGAGCATATCTGGCGCAAAGGGAATTACCCGACGGTTTTTAATTTAATCAACAAACTGGAAAAGGGCGACGAAATCGCCGTCAATTTCGGAGGCAAGGCCCACCAATACCGCGTGGAGGAAAAATTCGTCAAAACGCCAAAGCAAATACAAAACGAGATTAAAGATCCCGGTCTTTACCTGATGAGTTGCTGGCCCGTGGGCACGGATTACAAAAGAATCGTGGTCAGGGCAACGCTGATTTGAGCGATTGAGTCATTAAGTCATTGAGTGATTGAGTGGTTAAGAAATATAAATCCGCCCCCGATGGGGCGGATTGTCTAAAAAACTTAATCACTCAACCGTTTAATCACTCTTTGAAAGTTTCGGTCCTTGGGGCGTGTCTTTCATTTTGAATCCCATTTTTTCGATTTCGGCGCGCAACCGGTCGGCCTCAGCCCAGTTTCTGGCGGCGCGGGCCTGTTCCCGCTTGTCCGCGAGTTTTTTGATTTCTTTCGGGATTTCCGTTTTTCGGGCAGGCAGGATGGCGAAAATTTTGTTTATTTCCTTGAAAAATTTGGCGATTCCGGCGGCGTCTTTCCGGGACAGTTTATTTTCGGCGATTAATTTATTCGCGTCCTTGATAAAATCAAAAATTACCGCCAGGGCCTTGGGAGTGTTGAAATCGTCGTCCATTTCCCCCGTAAACCGTTCTTTGACGCTCTTTATCAGGTTTTTGATTTCCGCCGGTTTGGCGGCGTTTTTGGTTTTTTCCGGCAGGATTTCCAATTTTGACAAAAACTCGTCGATTCTGGACAGGCCGTTTTTGGCCTGGGCCATCGCGAAATAAGAGAAGTCAAGCGGCGAGCGGTAATGCGTCGCCAGAACCAGAAACCGTAAAACCCGCGGTTCGTATTGGCCGAAAAGATGGCGCAATTCAATGTAATTTTTGAGCGATTTGGACATTTTCTGACCGTCAATCGTCAAAAGTCCCGCGTGGAGCCAGTATTTGACGAAAGGCGATTTTCCCGACGCGCCCTCGGATTGGGCGATTTCGTTTTCGTGATGCGGAAAAATCAGGTCGCGCGCCCCTCCGTGGACGTCAAATTGCCCGCCGAGATATTTGGCCGACATCGCCGAACACTCAATATGCCAGCCGGGCCGGCCCCTGCCCCACGGACTTGGCCAGCTGACTCCTTCGGCATCTTCCTTTTTCCAAAGGGCGAAATCCGCGGCCTCGGCTTTTTCGTATTTGTCGGTTTCCACCCGCGTGCCGGTTTTGGATTTTTTCAATTTAATTCCCGAAAGTCGGCCGTAATTTTTGAATCCGGCGACCTTGAAATAAACCGAACCGTCGGCCGCCTGGTAGGCGAGCCTCTTGGCGAAAAGTTCTTTTATCAGGGCGACGATTTCCCTGATGTGGTCGGTGACGCGGGGATAGGCGTCGGCCTTTTTGATTTCCAGTTTTTCCAGGTCGTCAAAAAATTCTTTCGCGTAAACCGAAGCGAGTTCGGAGGCGGAAATTCCGCGGCTTCGAGCTTCCTTGATTATGTCGTCGTGGATGTCGGTGATGTTGGAAATGAATTTGACCTTAAAACCGCGCCACTCCAGATAGCGCCTGATTACGTCAAAAGCGATGTAAGCGCGGCCATGGCCCAGGTGGCTCGGGCCGTAAACCGTCGGCCCGCAGACGTACATTCCAATCCGTTTGCCTTTAATCGGTTTTAACGCCTCTTTTTTGCGGGCTAAAGTATTATAAACCCGAATCATTATTTTCAAATTTAAAATTATTCCTTTCTTTTTTCAGGAAATCTATTTTAACAAAATTTTCATTTGGGGCCGGCCGAGTAACAAACATAGAATTTATCGTTTAAAATTTACGGGGATTCTTCGCTCCGCTCAGAATGACAAATGGAATAAGGCCGCGGGGTCCCCGGAGAAAATTTTGTAAAATAGATTTCCTCTTCGCTTACAGCCACTTGCGTTTCCTGAAAAAGAAAAACAGGCCGATTTGAAGCACGATGGTGGCCAAGATGATAACGATAAAGCTCCAGGGATAATTTTTCAGAAAATTGTCAATCGTGTTGATGCTTAAAATCTGGCTGACCACCGTCAGAGGGATGGCGATAAAAGCCAAAAGCGTCAGGACTTTCATCACTTCGTTTATCTTGGTTTCCACGAGCGACGAATTTGTGGTTTCCAGCGATTCAATGGTTTCCTTGTAGTTTTCCACCGCGTTCCACACCCGCAGGTAATCGCCTTGGATGTCCAGAAAGAAAATCCGGAGCGATTTGCCGAAATAACTCTGGCCTTTGTTCGCCAGCGAGTCAAAAATGGAATTATAGGGCTTGATGATGCGCCGGAAATCCAGGATGTCGCGCTTGACCACGGAAATTTCGTGTATCATCTCCCGTTCAAAACCCTTGAAAATCTTGTCTTCAATCTGTTCTATTTTTTTCACGATGTGGTCCAGCTGGCGCATGGAAAAATTGAGCATCTCTTCAAGAAAATAGTAAAGCAGGTGGCCGGCGGTTTCGTTCAGGCACCGTTCCCGGACTTTGGAGTCGCGCTGGCACTTGTCGAAAAATTCATCCACCGGCTTGAGTTTTTCGTACCTGACGGTGATAAAATGGTTTTTGGTGACCAAAATGTCAACTTCCAGCGGCCGGGAGGTTTTGAGCGACGCGTCGTAAATCGGAAAATGCAGGGCGAGGAAGAGGTAATCGTCGTAATGCTCCACGTTGGAGCGGGTTGAGGGCTGGGCCAGTTCTTCTATGGTAATCGGGTGGAAATGAAAGGTTTGTGACAGGTATTCAAGGTCTTGGGGAGCCGGCGAGATGAAATCGAGCCAAATTATTTTTTGTTTGACCGCGCGCATGCCGATTTTGACTGACAACCCGCAACTGACGACCCGCGACGAGTTTTTGTTGTTAGTCGTCAGTTGTTAGTCGTTAGTAATTTTATTATACCACTCCTCTTGATTTCTGGCAAAAAACGTGATATAGCGGAAGCAAGCACCTTAAAAACGAAAGGGGATGATATAGATGATTAGGTTCAAATTGATGTCCGTTTTGCTGCTTGCCGGCTTGCTCGCCGTTTGCGGCGCCTGCCGGGAAGAAAAACCGCCGTGGCGGGTTGAAAGTTTCGGCGAACGGAAAGTCGTTTGTCTGAAAAACGGCGATTCGCCGGACGCTTATATTAAATTTGAATTCAACGACGGCAAAAATTTAAGCGCCGTCTATTGGCAGAGAAACGTCGCTTTCGGTTACCTGTGGGACCTGAAAACGCGGAAATTGTTTATTGACGTTTCGTCCGGCGTATTTTTCAGGACGCCGTCCAATTTTTACGAAAGTTTGGAGCGGGACATTGACATCGCGAAAATCAAAAATTCCCTGACTCCGGAAATCCTGGAAGGATTCTGTCGCCAAATAGAAAAGGCCGTCCTAATGGCTCCGGCCGGATTGCTTCCGGAACCGGGCCTCGCGGAAAACCTGGAAAAGGCCAAGCGCGGGATTCGCGGAATTGATTTGCGGACCTGGCATCGCGCCGTGGAACAGGAACAAGATAAAATTCACGCCCTCGGCCTTGAATATTGAGTCGGAAAAGAACAAGCCGAAAAACTGTTGTCAGGGGTTGATTTCGGCCTGGATTACCGGCAAATCGTCGGCGAGCGGCTGAAAAACCAAAAACAGTTTGTCGTATGTTTGGGCGAAAATCATCCGGAAGACGCGGATAAAATTGAAGCCGCCCGGATGCTCAAGGAATTAAAAGTTCTCGGCTTCAATTATTTTTTGATCGAATGCGTCCTGGCTTCCGACCAGAAAATTCTTGACGATTACGACCCTGACGACAAAGTGAAACGTAAAGCCCTGCTGGATTATCTCAACAAAACCGGCTGGGCCGGCCAATCGCTGAACTTCGCCGGCCGCGGCAGC
>CAZICC010000046.1:0-5796 GCA_964537645.1 uncultured Candidatus Saccharibacteria bacterium
TTCAGGCGGTAAGGTTATTAGCATTACTTTCAAGACAAAGGCGGCTGGTAATGCGCCTCTCACTTTCTCTTCTGGTTCGGCCTTGGCCAATGACGGCAAGGGGACGAATATTTTGACGGCGTTGGGTGATGCCAATTTTTCAATCGGCGTAGTTCAGCCGGGCGCGCCAGAGATAGTCACTCCAGCTGAAGTAGCCGGCACTCCTGCGGCTCCGGTGATAAGTTCGCCGACCCACCCCGATCCAAATAAATGGTATGCGCAAAATAGCCCGAAATTCATTTGGGATGTGGCGAAAGATATTACTGGCGTTCGCTTGCTGGTGGGAAGAATTCCGACTGCTGTTCCTACGGTGACCTACACTACGCCAATAAGCTCTAAAGAGATTACGGATTTAGCCGACGGTATTTGGTATTTTTCTGTTCGGCTGCGCAATGCAGAAGGTTGGGGCGGAATTTCTCGTTTTAAATTCCGAATTGATACGGAAAAACCGAGTCGTTTTGAAATTAGCGAAGTTGAGCGAACAGATTTGACCGATCCTCGCGCTAAATTCGCATTTGACGCAAGAGACAAGACATCCGGCATTGATCATTATGAAATTCAAATCGGCAATGAAAATGCAGAGATATGGCAAGATGATGGAAGCCGCGCATACGAAACGTCTGCCTTGAGACCAGGCAAATATACTTTAATTGCCAAAGCGGTGGATAAGGCCGGTAACTCTTTAGCGAACTCCGCTGACTTTACCATTGAAGCATTAGAGGCGCCGGTCATCACCAACTATCCGAAAGAATTACAAAGCGGAGAAACTCTTACGATTAAAGGAAAAACAAAATATCCTAACGCGCAAGTAAATTTATGGCTCCAACACGAAAAAGATGACCCCAAAAATTATTCAGTTAAAAGCGGTGAAGATGGAAAATTTATTTTGTTGCTGGATAAATTGTTGGGCGGCGTTTATGCCGCATGGGCTGAGGTTCAAGATGCAAGAGGCGCCAAGAGCGAACCCGGTGAAAAAATAATCTTTTCTGTGGGACAGCCGGCGTTCATTAAAATTAGCTCTCGGGCTGTAGGATTTTTGGCCGTGATTATTCCGCTCATAGTGTTGGTGTTCGCGCTCTTGTTCATCATTTGGTATAGCTGGCATAAATTTTCATCCTTTAGAAAAAAGATTCGTAAATAAACCCAAAAAGCTGAACAATCCTCACACCAAGCGTTCAAGGCCTTAAAAGAGGAAACGGAAGAACAAATAGCAAAGCTGGACGGAAAGCCCGATTTAAGCGAGAGAGAAAAGAAAATATGCGATGAATTAAAAAAGGCTCTAAAAATTTCTGAAAAATTTATTGGTAAAGAAATTAAGGATATTGAAAAAGAAATGAAGAAATAATAAAATCATAAAATGAATGGCTGGGTTAGCAGCCACCCGTCGGATACAAAAATCCGTCGGTGTGCTAACCCACGCCGGCGGATTTTTGTTGATTGAAAATTTAAAGGGAGTTCCTTTGTGTCGCCCGCGTCGGGTTGGGTGGGACAAGGGCGACTAAAAAATATAATGCCCGTCCGCCGAAAAAATTTCAGGGCGAAGCCCAAGCAGGCGGGCAAAAAGGAAGGGGGTCTGGGGGAAGGAATTTTTGCCCGCCCGCCCAAAAAGCGAAGCCCCGCCGCCCTGCTCGTTCAGAGCAGAGTCCCGCAAAAAAGTTTTCTTTTCCTTTTAGAAGAAAAAGAAATCGCGCGCCAAATCAAAAAATGCGAAGAAAACTTTAAATCGGCTCATTGCCCTTTGGGCAATACGAATTTTATTCGTGAACCGCCGCCTTGCGGCGGGACGGCTGGAAATTGATTTCAAAAAGCCCTTTGATTTGCTCGCAAAACTGCCCGCCGAAGCGAGGGGCGAAGCCCCGAGCGAGGCGGCTAATTCAATATGGTGGACCTGGGGAGAATCGAACTCCCGTCTTCGCAATGCGAATGCGATGTATTGCCGCTATACTACAGGCCCCGATTTTTCCAACGGGGTGAAAATGCGGCGTTTTTCCGGCCGTTACTTTCCGGATTCCCGGCCGGCGAAAAATTCCTCTATTTCTTCTTCGGAAAAGCCGGCCTGCTCCATCATGGCCCTGACGGTTTCCGGCTCCACTTTCCTGCCCGCGGATTCGTCTTTTTCCTCGGGACGGGCCGCGTCTTCGGCGAGGAATTTGTCTATTTCCTCTTGCGACAAACCGACCTGTTCAAACAGGGCTCTCGCCGCCGAAGGATTGATTTTCAGGAGCTGGCGGCCCAATAATTTTTTGTAATCTTCGGAAGGCAGGCCTTGCTCCGAACGCTTTTCGTTTGATTGGGATTCTTTAATCATGACACGTCCATTGTATCACAAATTACCAAAAAAGAAAGAGCCTCAAAGGGCTCTTTCGCGTTATTCTTTGTTCCCGTCTCCGTCTTTTTCCGCGCCGAAAATCTCGTTAATTTTCCGGCGGACTTTTTCCACTTCTTCCTTGATGGCGTCCATATACTCTATTTCCAGAATCGCTATGGCCTGGGTGTCCAGATTGTCCCACGCCTCTTTCAAAATTATTTCCCGCTCCATGGCGATGCGCCGCGATTCGTCGGCGAATCTGTTGGCGGTTTTTTTATCCCCTTCCGAATAATTGCCGCCGGTTTTTATCAAAAGTCCCAGGCCGCTGCGGATGATTTTTCTTTTTCTATCCACCAACTCCCTGGCTTTTTCGGCCAATTCCGTATTTCCCATTTCATCCTCCTCGCCCTCCGCAGCTTTATGCGAAGAAGGGCTTGAATTTTAAATGTTCAATTGGATAATTCCCCGTCTTTTTTGCCGATGAGCGATTGGACGATTTCTTCCATATCGTTGAAGCCGCCGCAGTCCTTTTCTTTGCCGTAAACCAGGCCTTCCAGGCGCTTTGCCTGAATCAAGGGCAGGGCGGCTTTGATTTTTTCTTCCAAGGCGCATCGGCACGTCAGAAGAAAAAATTTGGGCTTCTTTTCTTCGTCCAAAATTTCGGTCAGGGAATTCAGGCGGTCTATGGTCTCGGCCGCCAGGTTGAAATTTTCGCCCGAGCCGCCGTAAAAAACCACCATCGGCCCGCTTTCCGCATACATTAACTGACGCTCCAGGTTCGCGGCCGTTTTTTTGAAAAATTCCCTGTTTTCCTTTTCCGAGGGCTGCAAATTCGGGCTGCCGTTCAAAATGTCCAAAACCAAATCCGGCCTGACGACCGCTTCCCTGGACAGCACTCTTTTGCCGACCCGGTAATAGGTGGCCAATATCACGCGCGGCTTTTCGCCTTTCTCCAGCTTTTCCTTGACGGCCTCGCCGAGAATTTCTATGAATTTGCCGGTTTCCAAGATTTTCTCGGCCGCTTCCTTCTCCGGAAGAATTTCCGTTTTTCCGCGAGCCCCTTCGCTTTTTTGCCCGTCCTTAGCGCACATCCCCGCAATCATGTCAACGATTTTTTCGGCGACATCGGATTTTTTCTCCATCGCTTCTTCTCCGTCATCTTTCTCTTTTTCTCCGAAAAATTTCGGCTCCATTTTAAAATTCTATGGTTTGTTCAGTCGGGGTGCTGGGAGTTGAACCCAGGTTACTGACTCCCGAAGCCAGCGTAATACCGTTATACTACACCCCGTTATCCGCCCCAGACGGAAAAATCCAAATTTCTAAACAACTGATTTCTATTTTACGTAATATTTTTCTTTTAATTCTTCTTCCGCTTGTTCTTCCAGAAGGCCCATTTCACGCTTGGCCGCGTCGGCCCATTCCTGCAATTTTTCATCGGGCTCTTTGTCCAGTTCCCGCAGCCGCCCCAGAAGATATTCTTTTTTATTTTTCTCCGGATCGTCCAGAACTTCCTGAAAAAGGGCGTTCAGCAGCCAGCCGACCTTCGGACCGCCGCCGCCCGGGCCCGGCTTGATACGCAAAGCATCCATCAACTCGTTGCCGCCAATGGCCAATTGTTTCAAAGAAATCGGGTCGCGCAGGAGTTTTTCCACCCGGAATTTAAAGTGCCTATTGTCAAATTTCTCTATTTTTTTGACGCCGGAGCCGGCCCGATCGGCCAGGCGCAATTTCGCCAAGTCCCAGATGTTTTCCTCCCCCACCCGCCGGATAATGCGGCGCACCGCCGCGTCGGTGGTCACGGATTCCAACGCCGGATTGGTGTTGTACTTAAACATATGGGCGCGAATCAACTTAATCACCTTCGCGACGGATTCGCGCGGAAATTTCAACCGTTCCATAATCCGGGCCGCCATTTTGGCCGAAAGGCGGTCGTGGCCGTAAAAATGGCTTTCCGAACCTTCGCCGGTTTTTGTCCGCGGCTTTCCGACGTCATGCAAAAGCGCGGCCAACCGCACTTCCAAATTGTATCCTTCTTTTGTCGCGAAATCCAGCGACCGAACGCTATGCTCAAAAACCGTGTAGGCGTGATGCTTGTTCTGGGTCACGCCCCAGCCCTCTTCCAATTCGGGCAAGATAAATTTCAAAAGGCCGAGTTCGCGCAGCGTCATTATCCCTTCGGCCGCCTTTTCGGTCGTCAAAATCTTGGCCAGTTCGTCACGCACCCTTTCTTTGGAAATCGCCCTCAGCCATTCGGCGTTGTTTTGGATGGCTTTTTTAGTTTTTTCTTCTATTTCAAATCCCAGTTGAGCGGCGAACCGCGGCGCTCTTAACATTCTTAGCGCGTCCTCGTTGAATCTTTCGTTCGGTTCGCCAACGGCCCGGATGAGTTTTTTTTCCAAATCCTCCCGGCCGTCAAAAATATCAATTACTTCAGGCGCCTGCCCCGAGCGAAACCGAAGGGCCATGGCGTTGACGGTAAAATCCCTCCGCGCCAAATCATCCTCAAGTTTTTCGGCCCAGACAATCTCGTCCGGATGGCGCTTGTCGCTGTATTTTCCTTCCTTGCGGAAAGGCGTGTATTCTATCTCCGACAAGGTCTTGTCTTCGGAACCGGTCAGAATGGTGGTGGTGCCGAAATTATTTTCGTAAAAGGTCTTGGGGAATATTTTCCGGATATCTTCCGGTTTGGCGCTGCCGCAAAGATCCCAGTCGCCCGGCTTGCGGTCCAGAAGCAAATCGCGCACGCAGCCGCCCACGGCAAAAACCTCGTAGCCGCTTTTTTCCAATTTTTCCATCACCGATTTGATTTCCGGAGGAATTTCCATATTCATTTCTTTCTCAATTTTATCTTCTTCCAGGCCGGCCTTTTTTTCCATTATTTCGCCGTTAAAATTTTCCGCCATAGCGCCCCTATTATACCCCGAAAACCAATTTTTGGCAATCAAAAACGGCCTGTCCGCCGATTGACGGATTTCGAGCCGCTGTTTTTAATCTTTTGATTTTTTCGTGAAGCCGCAGCTGGCCTTCGGCAAAAACGGAATTTTTCTCAAAATCGCTCATTTTTTCCAAAAGCGAACGGAAATAAAGTTCGTTAAGAATGGCCAAAGCGATGGTTTCCCAATAAACTGCTTCCGCCCATTTGCCGGAAAATTCCATATGAAGATTGCCGCCTCTGACTTCCGGGTCGTAAGGAGGCAATTTCAGCCCGGCCAAAAACTGAAGATAGCCCTCGGAGAACATCCTCTCCTGATATTCATTGGTGCCGTGAAAGAAAAATTGAAATAGAACCGAAAATAAGCAAACGAAAAGGGACGGCTCCCGCCCCTTTTTATCTTTTCAGACCGGAAAAACCGTGTTATCATGAAACCGTCATTTGTGCCCGTAGCTCAACGGATAGAGCGCTTGGCTTCGGACCAAGAGGTTAGGGGTTCGAATCCTCTCGGGCACGC
>CAZICC010000047.1:0-4936 GCA_964537645.1 uncultured Candidatus Saccharibacteria bacterium
TTGATGGATGAGGTCTACGACACGCTGCTCAAAGAGGGGTTGTTGAAGGAGATGTGATAATTATAAAATGTTTCTTTCTTTTGACATAAACACCATTTTAATCCCGGGATTGGCTGCGGTTTTCGTCATCGCGGTTTTGGCCGGGGGTTTTTGGTTTTGGTTCCGGCGCGTCGCCAGAAATTACCGGCAGGTTCGGGCTTTGGGCCTCCAGCTTTTTTTGGTGAAAGTTCCGCGGGAAAAAACCGCCGGCGAAGAAAAGGCCAAGACCGAAAAGGAAATCATTTCGGTGATGGAACAACTATACGCTTCTTTTTCCGGCCTGAAAGACGAAGGCGGAAGTTTTTGGGGCCGTTCTTACCTCGTTTTGGAAATCGCCATTCCCAACTCTTCCAGCGAAATAATTTTTTATCTGGCCGCCCCGCGCCGGCAAGCCGAATTCATCGAAAAACAGATTAACAGTTTTTTCCCGTCGGCTTCGGTGGAGCCGGCCGAGGATTACAATATTTTCAGCCCGTCCGCCAGGACCGTGGGCGCGGTTTTAAAATTGCAGAAAAATCCGCTCGTCCCGGTGAAAACTTACCAGAATTTAGAAGCCGACCCGATGAGCGAAATACTGACCGCTTTTTCCAAATTGGAGGAAATCGGCGAGGGCGCGGCTCTGCAGATTTTAATCAGGCCGGCTCCGTCCGGATTTTCCAAAAAAGCCAAAAAAGTGGCCAAACTGATGTTTGAGGGAAAAAATTTCGAAGCGGCTTTGGGTTCCGTCGGCAGTCCGCTTTCCGGAATTTCGGCGGCCTTTTCGCCGAAGGCCAAGGAGCGCCAGCCGGAAGCCCATCTTTCCGTTTCCGAACAGGAATTCATCAAATCCATTGAATCTAAGGCCTCCAAAATCGCTTTTGAAGCGAATATCCGCGTCTTGGCTTCGGCCGGAGACGAAAATCGCGCCAAAATAATTTTGGACCACCTGAAGGGGAGTTTCACCCAGTTTTCCGGCCCCAATCTCAACGGCTTCAAGTTTATAGACCGGCGCGGCAGGGGATTGAGAAAGTTGATTTACGATTTTTCTTTCCGCGTCTTTGAGCCGTCCGAATCATTGATTTTGAACAGCGAAGAACTGACGAGCACTTTCCATTTTCCCACGGGCCTCGCCGATATTCCCAAGCTGAAATTCTTGAAATCCAAATCCGCGTCGCCTCCCGCCAATCTTCCCAAAGAAGGGATAGTGTTGGGGAGAAACGTTTACCGCGGCGTGGAAGAAGCGGCGCGGCTCGCCAGGGACGACCGGCGCAGGCATCTTTACGTCGTCGGGCAAACCGGCACCGGTAAATCGGTATTTTTGAAAAACCTCATCCAGCAGGATATTGAAAACGGCGAGGGAATCGGTTTTCTTGACCCGCACGGCGAAGCGATAGAGGCGATTCTGGAACTGGTGCCGCGTTCACGCCTGGAGGACGTGGTTTTGGCTGACCCGTCCGACCTCTCGCGTCCGATCGGACTCAATATGCTGGAATACGACCCGAATTATCCCGAACAGAAAACTTTCATTGTCAACGAACTAATCAATATATTTGATAAACTTTACGATTTAAAGACGACCGGCGGCCCTATTTTTGAGCAGTATACCCGGAACGCCTTGCTTTTGTTAATGGATGACCCGGCCGAAAAATTCACTTTGACGGAAGTGCCAAAAGTTCTGGCCGACGCGGCTTTCCGGAAGCGTCTCCTTGCCAAATGCCGCAATTCCATAGTCAAGGATTTCTGGGAAAAAGAAGCGGAAAAAGCTGGCGGAGAGGCGGCGCTCCAGAATATGGTGCCTTACATCACTTCCAAATTCAACGTTTTCATCGCCAACGATTACATCCGGCCGATAATCGGACAGGCCGCGACCACGATTAATTTCCGGAAAATCATGGACGAGAAAAAAATCCTGCTCGTCAATCTTTCCAAGGGGCGACTGGGCGACATTAATAGCGCCCTTCTGGGCCTCATCGTCGTCGGCAAGCTCCTGATGGCGGCGTTTTCGCGGATCGACGTGCCGGAAGAGGAAAGGGCGGATTTTTACCTGTATCTCGACGAATTCCAGAATTTCTCCACCGAAAGCATCGCCACTATCCTGGCCGAAGCCAGGAAATACCGGCTTGATTTGATTATCGCGCACCAATTCATCGCCCAATTGACCGATAAGATAAAAAACGCGGTTTTTGGCAACGTCGGCTCGATGGCGGTTTTTCGCGTCGGCGCGGACGACGCCGAATTCCTGGCCAAACAGTTTCAGCCGGTTTTTTCGGCCCACGACCTGATTAACATTGACAATTACAACGCCTATATCAAACTTTTAATTTCCGGCCTGACATCCTTGCCGTTCAATATCCGAACTTTTCCTCCGGGCAAAGGCAATCCGGAAATCGCCGCCAACATCAAAGAAGTATCGCGCCTGAAATACGGCCAGCCGCGCGAAAAAGTGGAGGAGAAGATTCTGCAGAGAGCCAAATTATAGAAATCACGTTTACACGATTTTGGGAGGAGGAATAAAAATTGAATAGAATATGAGTTTTGAATTTGAGAATAAACAAAAAGGCGTCGAAGCGCCTTCGGAAACGCCGGAATCGCAAGAGGAAGAAAGGAAACGGAAAATGGCGGAAATGCGGCAGGGCCAATGAAGCGGGAAGCAATTATTGCGGCGCCCGCGGAAATAAATTGTGATTTGAACTTTTGCTGTTAAAATTCGCAAATCATCGATTCGCGAATTTCCATTGGAAATCTCGGATTATTAATTACCTAAAAATATTATAAAAAAAAGAGACATTATTTCGATTCTTATCATCGGCGAGGCGGTCGCTTGGTTTTTACTGCCGGTGTTCAAAAATTTGGGAATTGAAACCGGAATTTTGAAATACATATTGCCCGTCGGGATGCCGTTCGCCGCCATGGCGGGCCTTTACGTTTTTTACCTGTTTTCCAGATTTTGGCGGCCGGTATTTTTTGAAATAGGGAAATTCGTTTCGGTAGGGGTCCTGAACACTTTGATTGATTTCGGCATCTTGAATTTTTTGAGTTATATTTTCGCGGTTCATAGCGGCCCCCAAATCGCTTTGTTCAACGCGGTTTCTTTTTCGGCGGCGGTGGTCAACAGTTACTTCTGGAACAAGTTCTGGACTTTCCGGGCCGGCGGCGAGGGCGTGAAAGATTTTTTCCAGTTCATTTTCGTCAGTTTGATCGGCGTGGGATTGAACACCGGAATAGTTTATTCTTTGACAACTCTTGTCGGAGCGCCCGAAAACGTTTCGCCGGCGCTCTGGGAAAACATCGCCAAGGCAATCGCCATACCGGCAAACCTGATTTGGAATTTCCTGGGCTACAAGTTTTGGGTATTCAAAAAATAGCCGTCAGTTATCCACAACCGGCTATTTACAAGGTTTGTTTTTTTGATTTATAATCAAAAAGTAAGAGTATTCCGGTGTCCAATCGGAATGCTTGAACGAAATGAAATCCAATTTGGGGGATTTCAAAGGAGGACCCGGTCGAAAGACGGGGTTCTTTCTTTTTTGGGGAAAATGTGATAAAATATTTTCGACCGATAATAACCAAAATATTCAACGACTGACGGCTAACAACGGTTTTAAAATCTCTAAATCCTAATCTCTAAATTCTAAATAAATTCCAAATTCAAATATTTTAAATTCAAAACGGTTTTCGGATTTTGAGTTTTAGTCATTTGAGATTGTTTAGGATTTAGGATTTTGAATTTAGGATTTATAGTTATTCGGTTATTGGTTAAAATAATTAGAGTAATTTTTATTGCAAGTGTAAATATGAGCCTTGCGCTATATCGTAAATACCGCCCCAAAACTTTCGCGGAAATCGTCGGCCAGGAACATGTCGTTCAGACTCTGGCTAACGCCATCGCGGCCGGGAAAACTTCCCACGCTTACCTGTTTTCCGGACCGCGCGGCACCGGTAAGACCACCATTGCCCGGCTTCTCGCGAAGTCGCTGAATTGCGCCGGAAAAAAGTCCGGCGCCGCCGAACCCTGCAACGAATGCGATTCGTGCCGGCAGATAAACGAAGGCCGGGCCCTTGATTTGATTGAGATTGACGCCGCTTCCCACACCGGCGTTGACAACGTCCGCGAGAACATCGTGGAGGCCTCCAAATACGTCCCTTACGGCGAGCATTTCAAGATTTACCTGATTGACGAAGTGCATATGCTTTCCAAGGGAGCTTTCAACGCCCTGCTTAAAACCGTCGAGGAGCCGCCTCGCCACGTGGTTTTTATCCTCGCCACCACCGAAATTTCCAAAGTGCCGGCCACCATCCTTTCGCGGGTCCAGCGTTTTGATTTCAGGAAGTTGAAGATATCCGAACTCGCCGGCCGGCTGGATTTTATCAGTCGCCGGGAAAAAATCAAGATAGAACCGCGGGCCCTGAATTATCTGGCAATGCTCGCGGAGGGTTCAACCCGCGACGCGGAAAGTTTGCTTGACCAGGCGATGGCTTTGGGAGAAGAGCCGGTTACTCTGAAGAGCGTTGAAGAATTCCTCGGCGCGATTGATTTTGAAACCGGCAGCCGGTTCGTTGAATTCGTCGCGGAAAAAAATTTGGCCGGAGCCGTCGGATTTTTAAGCGAAGTGTCCGGGCAGGGGAAGGATATGCAGGAATTCTCCAAAATGCTGCTGAATTATTTCCGCAAGCTGATGATTCTGAAGATTGATCCGGCGCTTTGCGGCATCATTGAAGCCGATATGACCGCCGAACAATTGGAAATATTGAAAAGCCAGGCCGCCAAGTTTCCGGCCGAAACCATCGGCAGGGCTTTGCGGTTGTATCTGGGCGCCCGGAACGAAATTAAATATTCCCCGATTGCCGTGATGCCTTTGGAAATCGCCACGGTGGAATTATTGAAAATATAAAAATCGTTTACGATTATTGTTTAGGG
>CAZICC010000047.1:4946-5742 GCA_964537645.1 uncultured Candidatus Saccharibacteria bacterium
TAGAAATTTGGATTTAGGATTTATATTTTTGCCGGGTCGTCTAGCGGTAGGACATCGCCCTTTGGAGGCGAGTACCTTGGTTCGAATCCAAGCCCGGCAGCCAGCGAGGAAAATTCAATGCCTCGCCCCGCCTTTGGCGGGACTCGGCAAGCAAATTGAACGGAATTTTGGGCTCAAAAATCAATTGGCGGTTTCGATTAAGTAAAAGAAAATTTTTCATTTAGTTTTGAAGCAGAAATTTTGGCGAATTTCTGTTTTTTTTGTTTAGCCCCGCGCTATTGACAAAATCTGACAAAATGAAAGGAGAGAAAAAATGGATGGGCAAATTGTTTTAGTGCTGGAGGCTATGGGAGAAATCGAGAGGGAGGGACGAATAGAGAGTAAAGTTATTCACCCTTTTCCCTTCGAGGGTTATCTCGACCCTGACTTTTATGTTCTCCCAACCGAGATAACGGACAGGATTAAAAAAATGTCCGTTGCCGAAAAGGAAGAAATCCTGAAGCTCGCAGCTGAGATTCAGGAAGCCGAGACCGAGGCGCTTCGTCGCTCTCGACTCGTTGAAAACCGGTGGTGGCGGGCAAGCCACGGCAGGTCCGCCCTAATGGAGGCCGTTGCCACGAGCAAGGCCAGGGCGGCGGAGTCGTGGGAAAAAGAGGGCTGGGAGAAAGTAGCCCTCTTGACCCGGCGATTGTTCTCCTTGGTCGTGGGGACAAACTAGGGACGCCGGTTAGGTTATTATAAGGCAGGAAATTTTCACTTTTCCTGCCTTTTTCTTTTTCAGGAATTTGCCGCCAAA
>CAZICC010000048.1:0-5614 GCA_964537645.1 uncultured Candidatus Saccharibacteria bacterium
TTTGAACGCCAGCAGTTTCTGGCAGGAAATAAAAAAAAATAAAATTGGAGCTCCTGACGGCCCTCGGTCTTATCCTGGCCCTTCTGATATTTTCGTCTTATTTTATGGGATTCGGCGCTTCGGAAATTTTTCCGCGGAGCCGCGACAGCCGGCGCGTCGGCGACCTGAAACTGCTGGAAAATTTGATCGGCCGATATCTCGCGGACGGCAATTCCGACATGGACGGTCCGAACCGGCGGGGTACATGCGTTGACGAAGAGAGTCCAACGGTTTACGTTTCCATCCCTTCGGATTCCGGGTGGAAGCTGCCTGATTTGCCGGATGGCTGGAGATGGGAACAAGTCCCCGAAACAGAACTTAAAAGAACCAATGGACTCGGCTGGCTGCCCTTGAATTTGGAAAAATATACGGTTCGTTTCCGGGCGGATTTGGCCGTTGACCCGGTAAATATAGCCGATGATTTTGAGGGGCGGAATAAATTTTTTTATGTTTACGTTTGCCACAACCAAGCCAAAAAATTCCAACTCGCGGCCAAATTGGAATCGCTGTATTACGGCGTTGATTATTTCGGTTCGGGCGGAAAGAATGATATTGCTTTCAAGGATGGCGGCAAGTTCGCCGGCCTTTACGAAAGAGGAACCGATTTTAATTTGTTGCCGGATGACGGCGTTTTCTGTCCGGCCGGAATGATTTGGGTCGGAGCGAATCGCCTGAATTCCGGTTTTTGCATTGACGCTTACGAGGCTTCCTGGTCTGAAGGAAACAAGCCGGTTTCCGCGGCCGGCAAAAATCCCTGGTCTTCTTTGCCGGATGGCATTTTCCCGTATTTCGGCCAGGCGGAGGCCGTCAATTATTGCCAATCGGTCGGGAAGCGATTGCCCGAAGACTACGAATGGTTTTTGGCCGGCCGCGGCACGCCCGACGAATTGGAAGCCCCGGTCATTGGCGAAGAGGCCTGCCATCAATGGAACGACCGTTCGGATTTGCCTCATCGGATCCGCAAGCCGAAAGAAGCGGTTTGGCAAGATACGGCATACGAATGGTCAACTTTCAGTAAAGGGTTCGTCAAGACCGGCACGGCTCGGCGCTGCCGGTCGGCTTACGGCGCTTTTGACATGGCGGGTAATCTTTTTGAATTTACCGCCAATATGACGCAAAGCGGAAAAAGATACGGGAAAATTTCTTTGCCGTCGAGAAATTATGTCGCTGAAATAAATCAGGAAGGAATTCCCGTCAAAACTTCCTCCGGGCCGGCCGCCGCATTCAACCACGATTATTTTTGGCTTGACAACGAAGACGAGCATGTTTTTCTGCGGGGCGGCAGTTGGTTCGACAAAGAGAAATCCGGAGTGCTCAGTTTAAATTTGATTTTGAGACAAGGAGCGGGCGATTATAATGTCGGATTCCGCTGCGCCCGGTAGTAGAAATATATGAAAAAATTGTATCCTTTCGGCCTGCCAATTTTAAGCGGGATTTTATTGAGCTTGGGTTATCCGCCCCTGGAAACGCAGTTTTTGCCTTGGATTGCTTTCATTCCTTTGTTGGTTTTTTTATATTCAAACCGCGTAGCGAACAAATCGGCTTTCGGAGGTGGTTATTTGGCTGGTTTTATTTTTTTTGCCGTCAGCACCAACTGGTTTTTATTCGCTTCCATGGCCGATTGGGTCGGCCCGGAAAGAAAAATTATTATTGTTTCGATTCTGGCTTTGACTTGGCTGTTTTATATTTCGGGCGCCGCTCTTTTTAGCGGTGCCGTCACTTATCTGTTTTTTCGTTTTAAAACCGGTGGCTGGCTCGATATTTTGTTTTTCCCGGCGCTATGGGTGATTTTTGAATATTTGAGAGCATGGGGTATAGCCGTTTTCACTTTTGGTCCGGGCTCGCTTTTTGGACCGCATGTCACTTTAGGGCATTTGGGTTACGCTTCGATCGGTTCGCCATTTGTCGTTTTAGCCGGGACGGCGGGCGTTTACGGTTTGAGTTTTTTGATGGTTTTTGTCAATCATCTGATTTATTTTTGGGCGCGCTCAATTAAAGGATGGATTTTTCAAGCGGAAAACATCATTAAATTCGGAGTTGGTTTTTCGGTTATTTTTTTGATTTTTGCCTTGGCTCATTATTTTCAAGCTTTTTGGGATAAAAAGAGTTTTTCAAACGAGAATCCAATTTCGGTATCCGTCGTTCAAACAAATTTTCCTTCTCTTTTTAGATATACGCCAGAACAAGAGATGGAATTTTCCCGCATCCAACTTGAGCTTTTTGCCGAAATCTCCAAACAAAGTCAATGGCCGCGAATCATCGTTTTTCCAGAACACGCCAATTTTTTGAAAAGAGCGATTTATTTTCCTTATCAAGATTCCTTTGCCGGCATTTTGAAACTGAAAGAGGCCTTGATTATTGACAGCGGCCGGCATTCAAACGAAAAAACCGGTTCGGCGGTAACGCGGCTTTTTTACTTTGACGCTCGCACGGCTAAAGTCATCGCCAGTTTCGACAAAGTATTGCTGATGCCCGTGGGCGATTATCTTCCTTATTTTTTGACTGCCGCTTTGAATTTAATCGGTCGCGGCGATTGGATAGTTAATATGGAAATGACCAGGGGCTATGAAAAAGGCGGAAATTTGGAAACGGTTGAATATAGCGGAATCAAGTTGGGAGCGTTAATGTGCTCGGAGGTCATCTCGCCTTATTTATACGGAGAGCTGGCCGCTAAAGGCGCCGAGGTTTTAATCGGCAGCGCCTCCGACGCCGTTTTCAAGGGAAATCGTCTGCTTTTGGGTCAGATTCTCGCCATGGCCAAAATCCGGGCAGCGGAAAATAACCGTTATTTTGTTCAAGCGGCCAACCAGGGCGATTCTTACGTGATTGACAATCGCGGAAATTTAGCAGTCAAAAATGAAAAAATCGGCAATGAAGTCATTCATGCCGATATCCGGCCGATAACCGGAAGAACCCTTTATAATCGTTTCGGCGATTGGATTTTGATTTTAGCCGGACTAGTCGTCGCTGCCGCTATTTTGGTTAAAACTGGATTTCGCTTCCGGCGCTAAATATTCTTTATCCCAAATTTCTCCGGAGAGGATTTTGAATTTTTCTCCGTAATCAATCAATCCTTTACGGAAATTTTCATTTTCAAGGTTCTTTCTAGCTGAGTTATCAATTACTTTGGCGCCGGTTTCTTTGTTAAAACGGGGGATTATTTTATGATGGTCTCTGATGGGGCAGCAGGCGATCATGTCGCCCATTTTTTCGGTCGGTTTGTCAAAAATATAGCCGTTTTGCCATTCTCGGATTTTTTCAAAAAAAGACGAGAAAAGGACGGAATTCAAATCGCCGCCTTGTTTATAAATCTCAACAATATTTTGGCTGGTATAAGGGTAAAAAACGCAGGGGGTTATATTGCCGTTCCATTCAATATGAATATAGCCGTGTGACCGGCCAGCGGCCATGCAGCCGCCGATAACCGAACCGCAGTTCCAAAAATCAATAAAGGGAATTTTCCTTTCTTTAATCAGCGACCAGGTTTTTCGGAACATCGCTATTCGTTGTTCCGGCGTCACCATTAAGTTGAAATCACAATCGCGGCCGACCGGCAAATATTGGAAAATCCAGGCGCAAGAAACTCCGCATTTTTCAAAATAAAAATCAATAAATTCATCGTTTGTTATCAGTTCGGCATTTTTGCGGGTGGGGGTGACGGAAATGCCGAAAAGGACGCCGAATTTTTTGAGGCAATCAAAAGCCCGGATAATTTTTCGATGAATTCCCGAACCCCTTCGTTCATCCGTTTCTTTCTCAAAGCCTTCGACCGAAATCGCCGGAGTAATATTTCCCAGCGAGGCCAGACCCCCGGCCATTCTTTCGTCAATCAGCGTTCCGTTGGTAAAGACCAGAAAAAAGGTGTCGGGATGTTCGGCCGCCAAATCAAGAATGGTCTTCCCGCTGTCGTTATACAAAAACGGCTCGCCGCCGGTGATAACGGTGAGATGCGAGCCCCATAGCTGTTTTTGTTCTTTAACTATTCTTGAAATAATTTCAAAAGGCAATTTTTGCCGGTTCTGGCCGGAACTGTCGGAATAACATCCCCGGCACTTGAGATTGCAGAATTTTGTCGGCGAGAGAGCGAGAAGGGCCGGCGGCCTCATTCCGTATTTTTTGAAAAACGAGGACTTCGGGCTTTCTTTCCCCTTGGGTAGGTGAGCGGCGACAAAATCGCAAGTTCGCCTGAAGGTCCGTTCGGATATCAGTTTGCGGCTGAGCGCCCGGTCCACAGTCCGCGCCAGAGCCCGCGTTACGCAGAAATTGTCTTCCCGGGCTTTACGGGGAAAATCATAGGAAACCCAATTCGGGTCCCTTTTTTCAACAATGTCCCGATAGAGTTTCTTTTCCAAAAAATAAAAAAGCAGACGGCGTAAAGACGCGATTAAAAAGATCTCCCGTTTTATTTTCTGAAATAAAATATTGAGAAATTTTCTTGCCATCGGGATTCAAACATATCATACCATTGAAAATGCCCCGCGCAATATTGACAAAATAATCATTCAGAGGCATAATTGTAAAATCCAAAATTGGGGTACACGATACCCTGAAGCGCAATGCCAATTAGGCGCTGCACTTCAAAAGCGCATTTACGGGTAGCACTTTGTCAAATTAATCAGGGAGAAATTCCTGTGAATATAGATGGCATAGAAAAAAAGGCAAAAATAGAACTCATAAAGAAAGGAGGAATTGCTATGAAAAAGATGGTTTTTGCCGTTTTGATTGTTTTTGTAATGTTTTTTGTATCGGCTTGCGCCACCACGCCTTCTCCGCCACCGACTGGGGCAATTACAGCCGAGGTCCCTAAACCAGTTTTAGGGGCAAGTTTCACTTTCCAGGGAGTTGATTTAAAAAGCGGAAAGGTATTTCAAACCTTTACATGGTTCTTTGAAAAATTAGAACCCTACCAAGGAAAACCGGCTCTTTGGATTAAGGTTGTAAGCGATGACCAATCGGAAGAAATTTATCAGGTCTGGAATCTTGACTTTAACTACTTAGCTACCCTGAAACAAGGCCGGGAGGTTCGGAGCGCTTCCCCATACTTTGAACTCTATAAATGGCCTCTCTATGTGGGCAAAAAATGGATTTGCCGGTATGAATATTGGGAAGGAACACAAAGATGGGGCGATGTAATCAAAGAGGTAGTAGTAGAAGATTTTAGGGAAGTTAAAGTCCCGGCCGGAACCTTCCAAGCATTTCAGGTAAAAGTGTTTGATCGATTTGGCTGGGCTATCCACTATTTTAGTCCAGAACTCAAAACGACAGTGAAAATTGAAAGTGCCAGAAAGAAAGGACATCGCCTGGGAGAAGGCAGATGGATTCAAGAGTTAATTAGTTATAACATCCCGAAATGATTTTCAGTAATTTTGATAGCCAGTATCATTGAGATACTGGCTATTTTTTTTAAAAAATCGGCGACCAATCCGGAGCAACATTAGATTAAGGTAAAGTTATCCACAAAGGGAATGTTGTATTAATTATTGCTGAGATTTATAATTTAAAGAGACTTATAATTTAAAATGTAAGAATTCCGAGCGTTGTTTACACTTTTCGTCCTTTTCGGATAAAGTGTAAG
>CAZICC010000049.1:0-5608 GCA_964537645.1 uncultured Candidatus Saccharibacteria bacterium
TTTTTTCTTTCCGTCCAGTAATTTCAAGCCGTTTTTAAGCGTCGCGTAATAAACTTTGTAAGGATGGGCGGTCGGGTCCTGGACTCCGAATCCGCCGCACTTGTAATGGCTCGGGTAAGCCATCGGGCAGATGACGTCAAAATACTCCGCGATGTCGGCAAGATGCTGGCCGATGCCGGCTTCTTTGCCGTACGCCATAACTTCGCCGAAAATGTCAATGGCAATGGCGGTTTTGGGAGAATAATTTTTCAGCTCGGAGCGGATTTTCCCGAAAAACCCTTTCATTGCTTCGCGTTTACTTTGCCGACCCGGTTCAAAAAAAGGATACTTTATGTCTTTCATGTTTCCATCGGTCGGAAAGCGGATATAATCAAACTGAATTTCGTCAAATCCGCAGTCAATCGCTTTTTTGGCGATTTTAATGTTGTAGTCCTGCGCTTGGGGCGACGCGGGGTCAAGCCAGTATCTTCGCCATTCTTTGCGGCCGCTGTGCCAGAAAGTGCCGTCGGAATGTTTGATGGCCGCCTCCGGATTTTTTCGGGCGAAATAGGAATCCTGGAAAGTCACGATTCTGGCGATGGTGTAAACGCCTTGGTTTTTGAATCGTTTCGCCAATTTTGCCAGACGTTCGTAAGGCGGAGAATTACTGTCTTTAAAATCAATGACAATGCCGTTGGCTTTGGTTTCGGCCAGAATTTTTTCCAGTTCGCCGATTTTCTTTTCGTTGAAAAGATGGGCGGTAGCGAGATAAACGGCCCGGATTTCATCCGGCGGGGGCGGCTGGTTGGCCGGCATTGCCGGCTGGGTTTGCGATAAAACCCAAAAAATAGCGGACGCGGCGATTAAAAATTTCTTTTTCATCGTTTCCTCCTGTAGAGCGTTTCCAGCGGAATAAATTCGTAATTTCTCGCCAGAAAATACGGTATGAGAATTTTCAGGGATTTGACCGTTGTCGGCAGCTCGTGAAAAACCAGAACATGGGAGAAGTTTCCGCGCCGTTCGCGCTCCAAGACGATTTTTTTCGTTCTTTCGGCCAAAATTTCCGGCGGACGGCCTTTGGCGAAATCGTCGTAATCCAGGGTGTTAATGTCCGGGTCGTTCAATTTCATGGCTTTATGGCCCTCGGTTGCGACGATTTTTTCAATTTCTTGATTGATTTCCCAGAATGGCGGCCGGAAAAAACGGGGATTTCGGCCGGTGATTCTGAAAATCGCGTCGGAGCATTTTCGGACGCTTGACGCGACGGCCGTCGCGCCTTTTTCCCGGAAAAGTTTTTTGAAGTTTTCGTGTCCCCAGGAATGATTTTCGATTTCGTGCCCGGCTTTATGAATTTTTTTAAGCCATTCTTGATTTTGTTTCGCGGTCGCGCCGATGACGAAGAAAGCCGCCGGAACTTTATGTTTTTCTAGAAGCGGCAATAAATCCTCCAGTATTTTCGGCCGAGGTCCGTCGTCAAAAGTGATTACGATTTTTTTCCGTTCGTTCGGTTCGTTCCCGACGGACGCGTCCGTCGCAAGCAGGCCGCATAAAAACAGGCATAAAACGGCGATTATCGGGGCAATCGGTTTTTTCGGCATCAAGCCCTCCTTTGATTTTTAAAGAGCTAGCGTTCCTTTTCATTTTATATCGCCTCGCCGGCTTTGTAAATCTTGACACAAAGCGTTTTTTGATGCGTTTTTTTGATTGTCTTTTCCGACGGGATGCGTTATCATTTATTGAAATGAAGCGCGATTTCAGGGAAAAAGTTTTCCGCGCCGTCGGGAAAATCCCCGCCGGCAAAGTTTTGACCTACAAGGAGGTGGCGCGCCTCGCGCGCAACCCTCGGGCTTGGCGGGCGGTAGGGAATATTTTGAACAAAAATCGCGACCCGAAAATTCCCTGCCACCGGGTCGTAAGGTCGGACGGGAAAATTGGGGGATACAACAGGAGCGCGGAAAAGAAATCGCGCCTGCTAAGAAAAGAAGGAGCGGTAAAATGAGGAAAATCTTGGCTCCAAAATTTTTCAATCGTTCTGCTCTTGCGGTGGCCAGGGAACTTTTGGGCAAATTTTTGGTTCGCCGATGGCGGAATAAAGAAATCGCTCTGATGATTACGGAGGTTGAGGCCTACGATGGCCCGCAAGACAAGGCCAGCCACGCGAGTCGGGGCAGGACCGAAAGGAATAAAATAATGTTCGGCGAAGCCGGGCGCTGGTACGTTTATTTCACTTACGGAACGCATTGGATGCTGAATATCGTTACCGGCCCGAAAGGTTATCCGGCCGCGGTTTTGATAAGGGGCATAAAGGATGTTTCGGGCCCCGCCCGGATTACCAGGCATTTAAAAATCGGCAAGAAATTCAACGGCCGGCCGTCAGGCAAAAAAACCGGCCTCTGGATTGAAAACAAGGGAATTATAATCAGTCCATCGCAGATTAAACGCGCGGAAAGAATCGGCGTTGATTACGCCGGCAAATGGGCGTTGAAAAAATACCGATTTTTCATCAATGGATAAAAAAGAATTCGAAAAATTAATTGGAAAGGCGGCGGAAGAATTGCCCGAATCCATCCGCGATAAAATGGAAAACGTGGTTTTCGTTCTGGAAGAAGGGGAGGCGCCCGGCGGAAATTTGTTCGGCCTGTATCACGGTATTCCCAAAACCGACCGGGGCCAGAATTATACGTTCGTTTTGCCGGATAAAATCGTATTTTACAAAAAGACGATAGAGCGCCACGCCGCCGGCGACGACGAATTGAAGCGGCTCATCCGATTGGTGGTCTGGCACGAAATCGGCCACCATCTGGGTTTTTCCGAAAAAGAAATCCGGCGGCTGGAACGGAAATGGGAGCGGGAAAGAAAATTATGATTTTGAAAAAAGCGCCGAAAATTCACTGGACCAGCCACGCCGAAGAAAAAACGCGTTTTTATCGGCTTTCCCAAGGCCGCGTCCTGCGGGTTTTGCGCCATCCCAAAAGAAAAGAAGAGGGCGTGGCTCCCGGAACGGTCGCGGCCATGCAGCCCGCCGGCTCCAAAAAGCATCCTTATGAAATCTGGGTGATGTATCAAATCAAAAAATCCGAAATCCGAAATCCGAAATCCGAAACAAACTCGAAAAATAAAATCCCCGAAATAACAATCATTAGCGCCTGGCGGTATCCGGGCGCCAGCCCGCTCCGCCAACCGCCAATTCAGGAAGACGACTTGAAATTTTGGCGGTAAGAACATGAAAATAGTTGGCCAGAGAAAAATCATATTAGCTTCCGCTTCGCCCCGGCGGAAAGAAATAATGGCTTTGGCCGGTCTGGATTTTGAAGCCGCGCCGAGCTGTTTTGACGAAGATTCGCTTGACGGCCGTCGGCTGTCCCCGCGCGAATACGCGAAGCGTCTGGCCCTGGAAAAAGCGCGCCGCCTTGTTTCATTGGACTCCTCTTCCGTCGTTATCGGCGCCGACACCATCGTGGTTTGCGGAGGCCGCGTTTTGGGCAAGCCCAAAACGCGCGGGGAAGCCGTTGAAATTCTGAAATTCTGCCGCGCCAAGATTTGCGACGTTTTGACCGGCGTGGCGGTGATTGACGCCAAAACCGGGCGGACTAAAACTTTTGTTGATTCCACCGAAGTGAAAATGAAAAACTACGCCGACAAGGCAATCGGGGAATACGCCGCCACCGGAAAGCCGCTCCAATACGCCGGCGCTTTCGCCATCCAAGACCGCGATTGGGTGGAATCAATCAGGGGCAGTTTTTTCAACGCGGTCGGTTTTCCGATTCTGCGGGTTTTGGGGGCGCTGGATGACTTCGGCATTTCCGTTTCCCGAAAACGGTTCAAAGAAATGCAAAAACTTGACATTTTTGAATAATCTGGCAGAATATGGAAAACTTCGTTCATTGACAAGAATAAAAAAAGGAGGAGAGAAATGATGGAAAAATTCAAAAGATTCGCGGCTCAGTTCGGAGTGTTTATGTTCTGGTCGGCCGTAGTGACGGCCATCGGCTTGATGGTTGCGCATCTTGCGAAGCACGATTCGCTTCCGCCGGCTTGGCGCTGGTGGGATGTTTTAGGGCTTTCGGTGATTTCCGCGGCCATCATTATGACCGCGAAAAGCGTGTTTAAGTGGGCGGACAATCTTCGATTCTTGGCCGGCTTGGGCATTTTTACTTTTTGGTTTTACGGCCTTTTTTTCTCGCAGACCTCGGCGTGGATTTTCGGCCAAAAATTCGGTTCAGCGCTTATTGGTTTATTCCCGCTTTTTTTGATTCCCGGCGGTTTGGGTATTATTCTGATAATGGTCTTTGGCCACAAGAATCTCGGGAAATCGGCAGAGCGCGCCGCTGTTTGGTTGGTGGCGAGTACCTGGACAATCATGCTGATTTTCGTGTTTTCATTGGCGGTTGCCAAAGGATTTTATTTCGTCGCTCCTCACCTCGGGTCGATTATTGGACATGCGCTGGCGGCCGCAATAATCGTTATGCTTTTAATTCCCGTAATGTTGGTTTTGATTTTCTCCGTCAAGGGGTTGGCGGCGCTTCACCGGACGGCTTTCAAAAAGGAATTAAGAATTAAGAAT
Source organism: uncultured Candidatus Saccharibacteria bacterium (assembly GCA_964537645.1). Lineage (GTDB taxonomy): Bacteria > Patescibacteriota > Minisyncoccia > CAZICC01 > CAZICC01 > CAZICC01. The sequence continues at coordinate 4,544 of CAZICC010000049.1, forward strand.
TAGGAATAAAGAAAAAAATGACAATTTTTCGGACGATTCGCGCGTATCTATTGACAAATACAGGAAGCGTGCTATTAAGGAATTGTTCCTTGAAAACTTGGTTTGACGGGAAGGCCTTGGCTTAATGACGAGCCGGGAATGGACCGAGACCTGAAAAACCGGGTAGATTTATTGTCCAAGGAGCGACAATAAAATCAACAGGAGGAGAAAAATGTCAGAGGTTAAAAGGCAGTGGAAAGAAAGAGAAGAGATTTCCATCAGCGAACTTGAAGATATGTGGTTCGCTAACAGAAATCTTGAAATGGCCCGAAGCATTATTTGGGCAGTGAAAGATTTCCAGAAAATAACGCAAGAAGAAAAACTTGCGTTCCTGAACAGTATTTTTCGCGAGCAAAGCAATTTGAATCGCGAAAGAGAGTCGCGATACATTAGCGGTCCGCTTTTGGATGTTTTTTTATTCCTACTTCCGGAATGGGAATGGAAAATCGCCGAGCAATACACAAGACTGATTTTTATTTTATTGTCCAATACTACTCATAATTTTTACGTTTCGGCAGGGAGAATTAAAAAGTTCGTCCATTCGTATCTGAATTCCTTGAAGAAAGAAGATATGATAGAAGAGCATCTGATTGTTGATGCTTTGATTAACAATCGGATGTTTGAAGAAATGGTAAATTACAGTTTTATTTCGAATTCAACGGTGGGACGCCTGTGGAATTTTGTTTTTAACGCTGAATTCACGGAGCAATCTTTTTTTCGTCTTTTTCCCGATTTTCCTGAAATAACGCATAATAAAGGGAGAATCAGGGAACTTCTTTTATCTTGGGATAAAGTTGAAAATCGGCACGCGCTGAGCGTACTTTGGACCCTTCTCGCCAAGAGAGGGGATTTGGAGAAGATTTTCTGCGAGCGACAGATCTACAGATCTGATCTTAAAATACCGGATCCGGATCCAAATCTGGATCCAACTCGAATCATCTCGGGTTAATTATTTTAAGCCGGAGACGAAGAACGTCCCCGGTTTTTTTATCTCCCCGATTTAATCCACAGTTTTTATTTGGCTAT
>CAZICC010000050.1:0-2065 GCA_964537645.1 uncultured Candidatus Saccharibacteria bacterium
GAATATGCCAGCATTGCGCGGTCGGGCCTTATTACGTCTGCAAGCACGGCCCGGTGTTCAGTTGGGCGCAACTGAAAGATATACCGGAGGTATTCTAAAATGTAAAACTAAAAGCGAAAAACGAAAAACAACAATTAAAAATTCAAAATTTTTGGTTTTAAGTTGTAGTTTTGCGTTTTGCATTTTGCGTTTTGAGTTTTTATCATGTGCCTGACTATCCCCGCGAAAATTGTTCGGTTGAAAAATAAATTCGAGGCGGAGGCTGAAAGTTTGGCCGGCAAGAAAATCATCCGAACTGCCGCCCTTCCGGGATTGAGGATTGGCGATTGGGTTCTGGCCGTCGGCGGCAAGGCCTTTAAAAAAATAGACGCGGACGAAGCAAGGGAGATTATCGGCCTTTTCGAGCCGATGCTGGCCGGGAAACCGGGCGGTTTGTCGTCAAAATTTCAAAAAATTTTGGAAGCCGCCAAAGTCCGGGATTTGCGGAAATCCGAAATCGTCCGCCTTTTGAAAACGGAAGGGAAAGAAAAGGAAGTCCTGCTTTCCGAAGCCAATCTGACCCGTCAGGCCTGGCTTAAGGATTTCATCTGCGTCCATGGCGTCATCGAATTTTCCAATTATTGCAAAAACGACTGCGGATACTGCGGGTTGCGTCTTGAAAACAAAAAAATCCGGCGGTACCGGATGGCGGTTCCCGAAATCGTAAAAACCGCCAAAGAGGCGGTTAGGCGGAAGGGCTACAAGCTTTTGGTTTTGCAGTCCGGCGAGGATTATTTTTACACCGACGGGATGCTGGCGGAAATCGTCGGAAGAATCAGGGACGAATGTCGGGTTTTCGTTTTCGTGAGCGCGGGCGAGCGGGGATACGATTGTTATAAAAAAATGAAGCAGGCGGGCGCTTCGGGGGTCCTTTTCCGGTTTGAAACCGCCAATCCGGGATTATTCCGGAAATTGCATCCCGGCGGAAAGAATCTCAAAAATCGTTTTGAACATTTGGAATTCATGAAAAAGCTCGGTTATTTCGTCGCCACCGGTTCGCTTATCGGCCTGCCGGGACAGACCATTGAAGATTTGGCCGATGATATTTTAACGACGAAAAAATGGGCGAATATGGTTTCAATGGGACCTTATGTCCCAATGGCGGAAACGCCATTGGGAAAATCCGAAATCCGAAATCCGAAATCCGAAATAAAAGTGGAATTAACATTAAAAATGATTGCGATTTTGCGACTGTTTCGAAAAGATATTCGCATTCCGGTGACCACGGCCCTGGAAACCTTGGCCGGGGAAGAGGGCCGCAAGCGGGCTTTGTGGGCCGGCGCGAATTCCCTGATGTTCAATTTGACGCCGGCAAAATACAGGCCGCATTACAAAATTTACGACAATAAATTCCACCAGAAAGAAAATGTTTGGGAGAAATACGGGTTGTTTAAAGAGGAAGAGAGCTACAAGATGCTGGAAGAGCGGATGGCTGAAGAAATAGAAAAAAATTATGCCAAATTTTAATTACGCGATTATCAACGAGAAGAAAATATCTGAAACTTTAAAAAAGACGGGAAAACCCGGTTCTTCAAAAATTTCAAAGATTATCGCGAAAGCCCAAAATAAAAAGGGATTGAGCTTGGAGGAAGTCGGCTGTTTGGTTCACGCGCCATCGGAATGGTCGGGGAAGATATTTGAAGCCGCCGGCCGGGTCAAATCGGAAATTTACGGCGAACGGCTGGTTTTCTTCGCTCCTTTATATGTTTCCAGTTTTTGCGTCAACGACTGCGAATATTGCGGCTTCCACCGCCGCAACCCGGCTCCCAGAAAAAAATTGACTTTGGCGGAAGTGCGCCGCCAGGCGGAAATTCTGGAAGAAATGGGCCACAAGCGCCTGCTTCTGGAATTCGGCGAAGACCCGGAAAACAACCCGATTGATTACGCGGCGGACGCGATAAAAGCCGTTTATTCGGCCAGAAGGGGCAATGGCGAAATCCGGCGGGTCAACGTCAATATCGCCGCCACCACCGTTGAAAATTACCGCAAGCTGAAAAAAGCCGGCATCGGTACTTACCAGCTTTTC
>CAZICC010000050.1:2082-5496 GCA_964537645.1 uncultured Candidatus Saccharibacteria bacterium
GGAGACGTATCATCGCCCGACATACGGGAAGTTGCATCGCGGGCCCAAAGCCGATTACGACTGGCATTTGACGGCCCACGACCGGGCGATGAAAGCCGGAATCGACGACGTCGGCTTGGGAGTTCTTTTCGGGCTTTACGATTGGCGGTTTGAAGTTTTGGCTTTGATTTCCCACGCGCGATATTTGGAAAAAACTTACGGCGTCGGCCCTCACACTTTTTCCGTGCCGCGCTTCCAGCCGGTCGCCGCCGTCGGATACCGGCCGGAATATCCGGTTTCCGACGAGGACTTTTTGAAAATCATCGCTGTTCTGCGTTTGGCGGTTCCCTACACGGGAATGATTATTTCCACCCGCGAGTCGCCGCGAATCCGGGCCAGGGCGTTCGGGGTAGGCATTTCTCAAACCAGCGCCGGGTCACAGACCGAGGTGGGTGGTTATGTTAAAAATTCGAAATCCGAAATTCGAAATCCGAAACAATTTACAAATTCTAAATCTAAAGCTCCAAATTCTTTAAAACAGTTTAATTTACAAGACAAAAGAAGCTTGGATGAAGTTTTGCGCGGCGTGTTAAAGCAAAAACTACTTCCGAGTTTTTGCACCGCCTGTTATCGGTCGGGCCGCACCGGCAAAATCTTTATGGATTTGGCCAAACCCGGCAACATTCACAATTTCTGCCGGCCCAACGCCATTCTGACTTTCCGAGAATATCTTGAAGATTACGCCTCGCCGGGGGCAAAAAAACTGGGCGAAGAAATCATAAAAAAATATCTTAATAAAATACCGAACGAAAAAATCCGCTTTCAGACGATTGAAAAATTGCGAAAAATAAAAAAAGGGCAAAGAGACCTGTATTTTTAAAAAACATCAGATTACAATAGAAATATGCCAAGCATCAAGCAGAAAAAAATAAAAGTCGGGATTTTGAGTCTGACCTGCTGCGAGGGCTGTCAGATTTCCATTCTGGATTTGGGCGAGAAACTGTTTGAACAACTGAAGGATATTGACATCGTGGAGATGAATTTGATTGAAGAAACGCGCGAGGCGCCGCGTTTCGACGTCGCTTTCGTTGAAGGCGCGCCCATCACCAGGGAAAACCGGGAAAAACTCGTCGAAATCCGCAAAAAGTCCGATTTTTTGGTGGCTCTGGGCAGTTGCGCCACGACCGGTTCCATCATGGACCTGAAAAATTACCAGGATAAAAAGCGGGCGATAAAGTACGTCTATAAAAATACCGCCAAAATCAACAATCCCAATGTCGCGCCGATTTGGCGGGTGGTGAAAGTTGATTACCGCCTGGAAACCTGTCCGGTCAACAGCGGGGAATTTCTGGATGTTTTGAATTGCCTGAAAGCCGGCCGCAAGCCCGAGTCGCGGGTTTTTCCGGTTTGCTGGGAATGCCAAACTCAGGGAGCGGTTTGCCTCCTTTCTTTGGGCCAACCCTGCATGGGGCCGATTGCCCGGGGGGGATGCGGCGCCATTTGCACAATCAATAGAAAAAACTGCTACGGCTGCCGGGGGCCGGCGCCGCGGATAAACTTTGATAATTTTAGAAAAAAGATTTTAACTTTGACTTCGGAAAAATATTTCAGCGAAATTCTCAAGGTTTTCGGCGTGGAGGATGACGTAAGGCGTGAAGGCGAGCATGGATATAAAATAAGGAACAGGAAATAAAAATATGAAAATAAAACTTCAACATTTTGCCAGAATAGAAGGCCATATGGGCTTCGTGGCCGACATTGAAAAGGGCGATTTCAAGTCGGCCCGGCTGAAATTTTTGGAAGGTGCCCGGCTTTTTGAATCGTTCATGCGCGGCCTCAATTACGTGAACGTTCCGATTGTCGCCAGCCGCATTTGCGGCATCTGTTCCGCCGTCCATTACGTTGACGCTTTGAAATCCGTTGAAAAAACTTTCCGCCTCAAGCCCAGCCGCCAGACCGTTCTTTTGCGGAAACTGATGATGCTGGGCCAATTTATCCAGAGCCACGCTTTTCACGCCTACTTCATGTCCCTGGAGGATGTTTTGGGCCTAAAAACCGCCGAAGAGGTTTTGAAGAAAATGCCCGAAGCCGCCAAAAAGGCGCTCGCGGTGCGCGATTTCGGCAATGAAATTTTGCGCCGCGTCGCCAGCCGCGGCCGGGCCTTGCATCCGATACGGGCCGAAGTCGGCGGATTCCTGATTTTGCCGAAAAAAGAAGAATTGGAGTCGCTCCTGGAAAATTACGACGTGATTTTGGAAGCCGCCAAAGATTTGGCCCGAGTTTTCAAAAAATACAAATTTCCGAAAACGGAAAGCCCGTCGGAATTCATCAGCATTGCCCATCCCCGGGAATACGCCATTTACGACGGGGATATCTCCGGAATCCGCAAAAAGAACGGCCGCGTCGTCAGCTGGAAAATGCCGCTTGAGAAGTTTCTGGCCAAAATAAAAGAAACCCAGGAGCGTTACAATATGGTGAAATTTTGCCGCAAAGAAGGCGAGGCCTATATGGTCGGCGCGATTGCTCGGCTCAACAACAATTATAAACAATTGAATCCGGCCGCGAAAAAAATGGTGAAAGAATTGGCCTGGCGATTGCCCAGCTTCAATACTTACGAAAATACCGTCGCCCAGGCGGTGGAAATAATCCATTGCGTGGAAGAAGTAAAAAAAGTCATCCGGGATTTGCTTAAAAACGAGGACTTGCTTCAAGACCGCAAGCCGGTGGCGCCGCGCTCCGGCGCGAATTGGACCGTTATTGAGGCGCCCCGCGGAATGCTTTTTCATTTTTACGAATTCAACGCTTACGGCAACGTCAAAAACGTCAACATCGTCACTCCGACGGTCCAGCTGGTGACCCATCTGGAAGAGGATTTCGACCGGATTCTGGAAGGCAAAAAATACACCAGGAAAAATTTTCCGATGGATAAAGTAAAAACCCTGACGCGCTGTTACGACCCGTGCATGACCTGCGGAACGCATTGATATGCACGATATTCTCCTCGCCAAGGAAATATTTGACGCGGCCGTCAAATGCGCGAAAAAAAACCGACTGAAAAAAGTGGCGCTGGTTAAAATCGGGCTCGGCCGGATTGAAGACCGTCACGAAATCGTCAAGCCGGCAAATCTTAAATTCAATCTCCGGATTTTGGCCGGAAAATCCGCGGCTTTTCGCGGGGCGAAAATAGTCGTCAGAAAAATCCGCGGTCCTCGCTGGTCGCTGGAAGAAATAGAAGGCGAAAGGAGCTTTAAAAATGAAAAACCGGCAAGTTGAGCCGGTTATTTTTTTGTGTTAAAATTTGGATGATGACGCGCCAAATCATCGCCGATGCAATCAGAAAAATCGTTCTCTCTTTGCAAAAAGAGGGCGTTTTTCCGAAATTTCAGGTTTCGGAAATTTCGGTTGCGAGGACCGCCAATCCTCAATTCGGCGATT
>CAZICC010000051.1:0-5400 GCA_964537645.1 uncultured Candidatus Saccharibacteria bacterium
GGACAGAGCGCGGCCCTCCGGAGGCCGAGATAGAGGTTCGATTCCTCTTGGGGACGCCGGACATTCGCGGACAAAAAAAGACCCCGATTTTTCGGGGCCGTTTTTTATCCCGGCGGCGCTCAAGGATACGCGGCCGGCGTGCGTGCAATTAGGGCGAATAAATTGATTTCAAAAATTAATATTCCATCATACCGCGTCAGGGAAATTTTTTCAAGACCTCTCCGACTTCTTCCGCGGCCGGACAGCGGCCCTCCTCAATTTCCAGTCGGCAGTAATCGCGCTGCCTGAAAGCGATTGCCTTTCCTTCTTTCAAACAAAAACCATTCCCAAAAAGACATCCGCCTCCTTTTATCCTTTTCAAGAACAAACCGAAACGCTATTTCCGCGCCGCCATCATGCCCAAAACAAGCCAAAATATCAACTTGGCCGGCTGGAGCGTCAGGAAAAAATGGTCAAAAAGACCAAAAAGCGTAAAAGCCGAAAAAACGGCCAAAAACAGCGAATTTTCGGCCAAAACGCTTCTTTGTTTTAACATTTTCAACCAAATTTTTTTTGAAAGAGAAAATAAAAACCAGACGAACGCCGCCAGACCGAAAAAACCGATTTCCGCCCCGACCAGAAGAAAAATATTGTGGACCGGCTGGTAAAGCCAGGGTTGGAGGGGCTTGGTTAAAAATTCGTCCAGCCGCGCCACGGAATTGCCGATGCCGACGCCCAGCGCCGGATATCCGACAATCATTTTCAAGGACAGGCCGTTGTAAAACACTCTGAAAGAAACGGCTTCTTCCTTATGGGAAAAAGTCGTCCAATAGCGGTCAACAACTTCTTTGCGATAAAATACCGCGCCAAGCAAAGAATAAGTAACCGCCAAAACCAGCAACGCGTAAATAATTTTAGGGCCGAAAATTTTTCTGTTTTTGAAGATTAACCAAGCAAACCAGACGGAAAGAACGAACAAAAAAATGACGGTGATTCCACGCGAAAAAGTCAAAAACAAGGCGAAAAGCAATATAAAATAAGCGGGGATAAAAACGAAAAGCTGGCGGCGCGGAACGATTTTTTGACTGAAATACCAATGCAAAAGAAAGAAAATCGCCGTCGCGAGAATCGCGGCGAGCACGTTGGGGTGAGGCAAAGTGCCGTAAGCGCGCAAAACTTTGGTGCCCTGACTGACGAATTTCGCCACGTTTATCATTCCCGGATTAAGAACGCTTTCGCCCAAAAACCAAAGCCCCAGGTCCCGCTGCATCATCGCTTGGCCAATAGCCACAAAACTCTGGAAAATCGCCGAAGCGACGAAAACGCCGGCGATTTTTTTAAAATCGAGGAACGAAAATCGTTCCCGGACGTAAATAAAAAATAAAACCATCTCCGCCAGCCGCAGCCAATGGTAAAAAGCGAGTCCCAAATTTTGGGCCGCCGAAATTGAAAGGCCGGCGAAAAACAAAAACAAAATCAGCGCCTTGCTTTTTATCTTAATCAGGCCGCCGTTCGCCAGCCAAACCAAAATCAAAAGCAAAAGCAGGCCGTCGGTGAACCAGAAAGAAACGGATTCCCATTCGTTAAAAAATCGCCCAGCAGGCGAGACAGGTTGAGGCCATTCGTATAAAACCTTCCGCATTCCGACGGGAATCGCGAAAACCAGAAGGTAAAATAAAAATTTTTCCGCTTTTTCAAGCCACTTTTTCATTGATCATTCTCTGTTTATCGCGGGATTCATTTTCGCGAAAACGAATCCTCTGCTCGCCGATTCTCGCTTCCGCCCTAATGACGTCTTCTTCGCGGGAATGGCTGACCGTCATTTTCCCGCCGAAAGTCAATGCGATTTTTTTGGCCAATTTCACCGCCAGTTGGTTCTCGGTCGTCCGGACGACCAGCTTGTCATTCCCTTCCTTGATTTCAATAATCCGGTCCAAAGGGTCGCGCCGGAAAGCCGATTTTCCCGAATTTTCCAAAACTCTCCTGATTTCTTCCTTCAATTTCCGGCTGGAGATGCCGGAAATCGTCAATTCTCCTTCAAATTTTCTGTCTTTAATCATTCGGCAAGCCGGGCACAAAACGAATTTAATCCGTTCGTCGCCGCTCAAATGCTTACAATCCTCAAGGGCGTGATGCCAGAATTTATGGTAATAAACGATGCCGCAGCCGGAACAAAATACGAATTCCCGCCGGCCGGGACCGGCTTCGCTTTCTTCTTTGACCGATTTGGGCCCGCGCTGGGGCGGATTCCAAACCGCGCGCGCTCTTCGCGATTTGTTATTCATCGTCTCTTTTATTATCTTCGGGCAAACTATAGAGGAACCTCAAACGCTTCTCCGCGTTAAGCCAGCGCAAAGCGCCGACGATAATGCAGGTTAAAACGGCGGTAAAAACGGCTATACTGTAAAATCTGACGCCGACGGCCATTCCGATGGCCGCCGCCACCCAAAGGCCGGCCGCGGTGGTTAAACCCCGAACCCGTCCTTCACGCAAAATAATCAAACCGGCGCCCAAAAACCCGACGCCCAGCACCACCTGGGCCGCCACCCGGGTCGGGTCAACGCTGGCTTCGCCGAAAAACTGCCGAAATCCCTGAACTGATAAAATAGTGAAAAGCGCCGCTCCCAAACTGACCAAAGAATAGGTTCTCATTCCCGCGGATTTTTGGGCAACTTCCCTCTCAATGCCGATTCCCATGCCCAATAATGCCGCCAGCAAAAGCTGGCCGAAAATCCTAAGTTCGTCTGGTCCAATCATAAATTAACTTACAACTGACGACTTACAACTGTCGTTATTAGTTGTTGGTCATTAGTCGTTAGTCAAATTTTATAAACTTCGTCGCCTTCCCGGACTTTTTCGCCGACTTTCAGGCCGACGGCGTCGCCTTTTTTGGCCTTTTGAATCGGTTCGCGCTCAATCTGCATTGACTCCACGACCTCGTCAAAATCGGAAGTGGCGCCTTTGATTTTAATCCGGTCGCCGACCGCGAGCGGCCCCGAAAGTTCAACGATGGCAACGCCCAGATTTGAATAATAATGGATGATTTTGCCGATTGGTTTTTCTTCCATTTTAATTTGCGGAAAGGCGCGGATATCAAACGGAATAACTCGGATTATTTTTTACGGATAAACGCGGGCGCCAAACTGATTTATGCGGAAAATTTTTAAAATTATTTCCACGTAAATCTGTCTGATGTCAGTGAAATTCCGTTATTGAAAATCCGAGAAAATTCGTCAGATATCTTGCGAAATTCCGTCGATTGTTAGTTAATTTTTCTGTTGTGGTTGATTTTAACGATTTTTTCCTTGTTGATGAGTTTGATGAGTTTTTGAACCAATCGCTTCGGGTCGGTGTCGTAAACGATTTTTCCCGGCCCGCGTTTTGATTTTTCCACGATTCCCCTGATGGCGTCGGCCGTCCCGCCCGAACCTTCCAAAACGGCGACGGGTTTTTTGTCCTCGAAAGCGATGGTGAATTCGTTCAAAGTGCCCAGGCGCCCGCAGATAATCATCACGCCGTCGGCCGCCCGGGTGAGCAAAAGGTTGCGGCCAGAATAGTCAAATCCCGTGTAAACAATCAAGTCAAAATAATCGGTGGGCAGGCGGTAGGTTTTGACGTGGCTTAGTTCCGACGCCGCCGGCGAAAAACCGATGGAAATGCCGCCTTCCTCCTTGGCGCCCTTGGCCACCCAGTAAGGTATGCCGGTGGTGGCGCCGGTGAGCACCACGCCGCGCTGGCGGACGATTTCCCGGCCGGTTTCCTCGGCGAGCCGCAAGGCGTTTTCCGAACAGACGCCGGTTACCGCGGCTCCGGAAACGCAGATTTTATACTTCATCGCCTTGGAAACGTTATTGAAATTATTCAAATGATTGGAAATTTTATCGTTCATGCCAATTTTGCTTCCGTTAGATAAACGGCGAAGCCGTCATCTATCGGGACAATGATTTTGTTTTGCCGGCGCAACGTCGGGGACAAAGCCCTTTAAATCTCAAACGATTCGCCCGGCTCCGGCGCTTCGGCGTCAATCGCCAATTCATCCCTTATAATCTGGCGCAAAGCCAGAGCCGGCTCTTCTTCTCCTTGAACCACGAATACTTTTTTGACCGGCCTGGCGATTCGGCTGACCCAGTTTTTCAATCCCTGCTGGTCGGCGTGAGCCGAATAACCGCCGATGGCCTTGACCCCGCATCTTACCGGCACGATTTCCCCGTGAATCCTGACTTCCTTTTCGCCGTCCAGAATCCGTCGTCCCAGCGACCCGTAAACCTGATAGCCGATAATCAGCAAGGCGCTTTTCGGGTCGGACAAATACCTTTTTTCGTGGTGCAAAATCCGTCCGGCGGTGGACATTCCCGAGCCGGCGATGATGATTTTTGGCGCCGGAACATCGTTGATTCTTTTGGAATCTTCCACCGCGGGCGTGAATTTCAGGTTGGGAAACCTGAAAACGTCGTCGCCGGATTTTATCTGGTAAGCCGTTTCTTTATTATAATACTCCGGATATTGCCGGTAAATGGCCGTGGCCTTGATGGCCAGAGGGCTGTCAAGAAAAACCGGAGCCGGCGGCACGCGGTGGTTTTCCACCAGTTCGTTCAATTCGTAAAGCAGTTCCTGGGTGCGTTCCATGGCGAAAGCCGGAATCATCAGCGCCCCTCCCCTCCCGATTGTTTCCTCTATCGTATCTTCAAGGATATCTTTCCTTTCCTCAACGTCTTCGTGAAGCCGGTTTCCGTAAGCCGATTCTACCACCGCGAAGTCCGCCCGGTCAACGAATTCGGTAGGCCTTAAAAGCGGAGTCGGCGGGTTGCCCAAGTCCCCGGAAAAAACAACGGTTTTACCCTCGGCCGTTATTTTGATAATGGAAGAACCGAGAATGTGGCCGGCATCCAGGAATTCCACGCTAATCCCCGGCCCGATTTTTATTTCCTGATGGTAAGGCGCGGCTTCAAACAAAGCGCTGGCGGCCTCCAGGTCGGCAATCCCGTAAAGCGGTTCCATGCCTTGTTTTTCGGCCTCCTCCCTGATGATGTGCTCGGAATCCAAAAGCATCAGCTTGGCGAAATCCAAAGTCGGAGGCGTCCCGAAAATTTTCCCCCGGAATCCGTCCTTGTAAAGCTTGGGGATGCGGCCGGTGTGGTCCATATGGGCGTGGGTAACCAAAAGCGCGTCAATTTCCGACGGTTCGTAAGGAAACTTTTCGTAATTTTCCTTTTCGGCAACCCGCCCGCCTTGTATCAACCCGCAGTCAATCAAAATCTTCGTCCGCCGGCCGGCGGATTCCGTTTCCAAAAGATAATTGGCGCCGGTGACCGAACGGGCCGCGCCGTGGAAAGTGAGTTTCATAAAATTACGAAATAACTAACATCGCAAGTTAAATAAAATTTCCGCGACATTTTGCTTTCTCGCCTCCTTGAAAAACCG
>CAZICC010000052.1:0-5377 GCA_964537645.1 uncultured Candidatus Saccharibacteria bacterium
CCTCCTTACTCTTCCTCTGGTATGATGCTGGGTTGGTGTTCCCCCCATAATTTCTTGTATCTTGAATCAGGAAGCGTGAATCATAATTCTCACATTCCAATCGTCAGCCCCGATTTTATGCTTCAAGCCTCAGGCTTCAAGTTGTAGATTCTAATCTAACACGAATCTAACACGAAATCCTCTTTTTGACAACCCGTCGCGATTATTCAACGGAGATTGCGGCCATTCCCCGGATTATCTCTCTCAATGCCCTGCCCCGAAAAACGGCCAAACGGCGACAATCGGCGGAAGATTAATCGTTCCCGCCCGCCCTTCCGCCGAAAAACGATTTTAAGGCGATATTTAAGCCGCTTTTAAGGCGCGGCGCGAAATTCAGCGGCTCGGCCGCGATGGACCGGGCCGCCCGAGAAAACACGAACCGCGGCTAATCGAGCGAAATGATTTGGAGGCCCTTTTCTTTGATTTCCTCCGCGGAGTAAAACGGCAATCCGTCGGGCTTGAATTTCAGGACGTAGCCGACTTTCTTTTCCACGCTCCGGCCGGTATATTCTTTTTTCTCCGGGTCCCATTCCTCCAGAACCAAAATATCGCCCTCGCTGACTTCAAAATCGTTCAGCCGCAGTTCAAACTTTTTCTTCCCGGATTCCACCGCTTCAAAAAACTCCGGCCAGGCCTTCTTTTTTATTGTGGCCATAAAAATTTTTTTTATAAATTATTTTCCAAAAAAACAGCCCTTATCGGGTCGGTTTTATCCTAAATCCCACACAACCTATTTCATAGGCGCGAGGGCGCGGCAAGCCGTCGGGGAGGCGAAATTATTTGAATTTTCTTTGGGTATTTTCTTCTGATAACCATCGGGCGCAAATCGCTTTAGTGTTTGAGAACCCATCCTGTCCGATATGTCAATAATTAATTTGGGTTTCCCCTTGACTTTATATATCACATTACCGCAATAAAAACACCACACAACCTTGTTATTCCCCAACGTTGCTGGCCAAACACATCTACATTGCGATTGTTTTCTTTCCCTCATTTTTATCTATGAATGGAAATTAATTTCACTGCACCCTTAACAAATTAAAATTATGTAATAGGAGTTGAATATCGCACCGGCGCAGGATAACGTCTGCCTGCTGCCGCAAAAATTATTTTGTCAATTTCCGCCTTTTCGTCGGCCGTCCATCGGATAAAACGCATCAAGTATTCGCGCGGCGGATCCAATCTGCTTTTCTTGTCGCTTTCAGGCCCGTAGTTAATATCCTGCTCAATCATCAAAAGTTGCGCGTAACATAAATTCACAACAGGTTCATCGAATTTCATTGGAAATTCCAAATTATTTACTTCGCTTGTTAAATTATCCGGATCCGTCCCTTTGAATATATCCTCGAAAGCAAGATATAAATCGTGCGCCGCCTTCGGATTGCTCAGTCTCTTAATATAAAGATCAATTAACAACCGGATGTGAGTGGGGTAAAATTCATTTTTTCCCGGCTCCATTAAGCCCACGGCGAAATCATGTTTTGAAAATTTGCCTGTTTGCTTCACCGTTACTTTTACCCCTGCCGGACTGCTATAAATCACCCGATGTTCCCCTTCCTCAAGTTTTAATAATTCATCTTTTAAGTGTGACATTTCCATAGATAAATAAGCGTTATCAAGAGGAAGGGGGAAAATGTCACGCAACCTCTTCTATTAATTTTTATTTTTATTTCACAATAATTTTGAAAATAATAATTTTTCAGTTTCTTTAAATCTTTTTACCGATAAATCCAAATAATCTTTTTCCGTATCAATGCCTATAAATTTCCTGCCGTTCATTACAGTAGCCAATCCAGTAGTAGAACTGCCCGCAAAAGGATCCAGGATAATATCTCCTCTATTTGTGCTTGCTAATACAATCCGTCTCAGCAACTCCAACGGCTTTTGAGTGGGATGTTTTCCGAATTTTTTCTCTTCTCTTGGGGGCGTATTTACCGGCCAAACGCTTTCGTTTTCGGGAATATGCCAAACGCTCCGCATTTGCTTGTTTTCTTTTTTGAAAAAATCATCCGGCCAAGACTTGAATTTCATATCGGCATAATTAAAAATATGCCTGGCCTTTTTATCTTTTTTCGCCCAAAGCAAAGTTTCATGGCTGGCCGCGAAATAACGGCAGCTTAAATTGGGAGCGGCATTCGGCTTATACCACGCTATATCATTCAATATGTGATAACCGGCGGCTTGCAAAGCAAATCCGCACTGATAAATTGAATGATAAGTTCCGCTAATCCAAATTGTGCCGTGCGGTTTTAGTACCCGCCGACAGGCGCCTATCCAAGACAAGTGAAAATCAAAATCTTTGTCTGCCCCCTTGCTTTTATCCCAATCGCCTTTATTGACGGAAACCGCCCTGCCTGCATGACAGGTAAATCCTCCATTTGAAAGATTATACGGCGGGTCGGCAAAAATCATATCAATGGAATTTTCCGACAACTGTTCCAAAATCTTCAAGCAATCAGCGCGGTAAAGCACAAAATTATCCTTTTGAAAATAAGGTTTTTCTTTAATAGAAGACAGAATTTTTTTATTCGCCCCCATTTCGATTTATAACGTTTTCATTATCCCCTATTTCCCGCTTTTTGTCGAGGCAAAAATAAAAGCCCCGGGCATTGCCTGGGGCTTTTTTGATCGTTATTTCAGTTCAAAAAGTTGGGTTTATAGTCGAAGCCGGCCGGAAATCTTCTTCCTTTTTGGCCGCTCCCACGATGCCTCCAAAGTCAACGACGCGCACCGGCATCCAGTCGGGCTATTGAAAAACCCCTTTTACCAGAACGGACAAAAGGGGTTTTAAAAATTCCCAAAAATTATCTTACCGCGAGCAATTCCTTGAGCTCCTTCACTTCATTTTCCAATTTCTCAATTCTCCGCTTATGGTCGGCAAGAATCAACTTCTCAATTTTTCCAAACGCTCATTAACGTTGCCGAAATCTTTCTGAATCGCGGCAAAATAAGGGTCAACCGCCTCCACGACCGCTTCCTTGATTTGTTTTAAATCGTTTTTATCCAAGGCCATAAATCAAATTTCTTCTCTGCAACTCCATTATACCAAACGGCAATTACTTCAGCAACTTTTCTATCGCTTCTTCAAACGCCGAATACGGCTGGGCGCCGATGATGAGTTTGGCGCCGTCCATCAAATCGTAGTTGTATGCCCGCGACTGTCCCATTACGGAGCTGACGACCGAATCGGGAACGGTAATCGGCAATTTGCCGATGAAAGTCGTCGGCGTGCTGATGACGCCGTATTTCCGGCCGGCCCCGGCGGAATTTTTGACTTTCTCCGCGTATTTTCCCGAATCAAGGCAGGCGTTGAATTTCTCCGCGTCCAGGCCGAGCTCGCCCGCGATTTTTTTCAAGTTGTCCCTGGTGAAAGCGCTTTGTTCCCCGGCGCCCTGGTTGGCGAAAAGATAATCGTGGAACTTCCAGAACTTGTCCTGGTCGTTGGCGCATTCGGTCGCTTCGGCCGCGAAAAAGGAATTCTCCCCCAGAAAAGCGAAATTCCGGAAAACCATCTTGACCTTGCCGGTTTTGACGTATTTTTCAACAATCTGCTTTTCGGTGGTCATCGCGTGCCGTCCGCAAAAACCGCACTGGAAATCGGAAAAGTTGAAGATGGCCACCGGCGCTTCGGGATTTCCCAGAACCGCGTCGCCTTCTTCGATATCAAGGACTGCGCCTTTGCCGGCGTCGGGAGTCGGCGTGACCAGCGCCCCGGGACTCGCCGGGCTTTTTGAATAAAGCAGAGCGCCGCCGATGAGCGCGCCGGCGATAACGATTGAAAACGCGTAGATAAATGTATTTTTCATGAAATAAAACGCCAATGACGCAAATTATACGCGAATGTCGCGAATAAAATCTATTCGTGTCATTCGCATAAATTCGTAAATTAGCGTTATGATAATAGTATCCTAATCCCCTCTTCCAAGTCAAATTCCGGCTTCCAGTCCAGGAGTTTTTTGGCGAGAGTTATGTCGGCCAGAGTATGCCTGATTTCCCCGGGCCGCTCGGGAATGCGGGAAATTTTTCCGCCGACGAACCGGGCGATGTCGTTGACGCTGTAGTTTTTCCCGCCGCCGATGTTGATGATTTCCCCTTTTCCGGTTTTATCCGATTCGCAGGCGAGGATATTGGCCCGCGCCACGTCCGAAACATGGGTGAAATCGCGGGTCTGTTCGCCGTCGCCGGTAACCGTCAGGAGTCCGCCCGCCGCTTTCTGGCGCAAAAAAATCCCCATCACCGGCGCGTAAGCGCCTTCCGCGCGCTGGCGCGGGCCGTAAACGTTGAAATAACGCAGGGAAACGGTTTGAAGGCCGTAAAGCTCCGCGAAAATCCGGCAGTAAAGTTCCCCGACGTATTTCTGGACGGCGTAGGGATTCAAAGGGCTCGCCGGCATATCCTCGCGCAAAGGCAAGGTTTGCTGGTTGCCGTAAGCCGAAGATGAGGCGGAATAGACGACTTTTTTCACTCCGGCGTCGCGAGCCGCGATGAGAACGTTGAGCGCGCCCGTGGCGTTGATGGCGTGGGTATCGGCCGGTTTTTCTATGGAAAGCGGTATCCGCGGCAAGGCGGCCAGGTGGAAAACCGCGTCAATTCCCTCAAAATGAGGCCTGATTCCGTCCAGATTCCTGATGTCCAATTCCAAAAATTCGGCTTTGGGATTCAGGTATTCCCTCTTGCCGGTCAGGAGGTTATCTATGATTTTCACTTCGCTGCCTTGCGCTATCAAAGCGTCAACCAAATGAGAACCTATGAATCCCGCGCCGCCGGTGACCAGAAATTTCATATGCTCTATATTCTGCCTGTTTTACGACGAAAAATCAATACCAATTATTAAACACCGAGCCGTATTCTCAATGTTTCCGGCAAGTATTTGTTCTTAGGATATTGTTGAAAAATAACGATTCACTTCCGCGTCCGAGATCGGCTTTAAAATGCCGCTCGTTAATTTAAGCAATTCTCTGTCCCTCCACCATTTGGCGAAATATTTTTTATCTTTGATTCTGATTTTTCTCAATGACAATAATTCCATGATTTTATCTTATAAAAATAGGGTTAAGAAATTTATAGTATTTTTCTTAAGCCCTGTTAATAATTAACCTCCAATTCTGCCAGATTTAGCTATTTTGACAGCTTGGAGATATTGTCCATGTATCTCGTCTGCGTATAGACAAAATTAGTGGAATGTAATAAACTAAAATAAAAATAATCTTAAATCTATGAATATACGCATATTGGCCAGGATCATAACTTATAACGCAGGCGAAAAGAAAATTTTATTGGTAAAAAATCGCGGGACAAATTTTTGGTATGCGCCAGGCGGGGGATGGGAATACGATAA
>CAZICC010000053.1:0-5363 GCA_964537645.1 uncultured Candidatus Saccharibacteria bacterium
ATGTCGGTGACGTTGAGGAGATAGGAAACCAGCGAACCGGCGGCCGAACCGCGGCCGGGCCCCACCACAATTTTGTTTTCCTTGGCCCAGTTGACGAAATCCTGGACGATGAGGAAATAGGGAGCGAAGCCGGTTTTTTTGATGACCGCGAGTTCGTAATCCAAACGGTTGGAAATTTCCTCGTTGCCGCCGTTTTCTCCGTAGCGGCGGCCGATGCCGGCCCTGGCCAGCTTCTCCAGGTATGAATCGGCCGTCTCCCCCAGCGGCAACTGGAAAAAAGGGAGCTGGATTTTGCCGAGTTCCAATTCAAGGTTGCATTCGTTCGCGATGCGCCGCGTATTTTCAACCGCTTCGGGATGGTTATTGAAAAATTCCGCCATTTCTCCGGGAGAGCGCAGGGAAAAGTCGTCCGATTTCATTGACAGGCGGTCGTCGTCTTCAAGCCGGTTGCCCGTTTGGACCGCCATCAGGATGTCTTGGGCTTCGGCGTCTTCGGATTTCAGATAATGGACATCCTGGGTGGCGACGACGGGCGCGCCCGTTTTTTGGGACAGCTCCAAAATCGCCCGGTTGGCTTTTTCCTGGTCAGGGATGTTGGGGTGGTGAAATATTTCAAGATAGAACGAGTCCGGCCCGAATATCTCCCGGTATTCTTTCAGGGCGCGTTCCGCGTCTTCCATTTTCCCGGCGGCTCCCAGCCGCGCGATTTCGCCCGAAAGGCAGGCGGAAAGGCCGAAAAGCCCCGCGGAATGCCGCTTCAGGAGTTCTTTGTCAATCCTGGGCCGGTAGTAAAATCCTTCGAGGTGCGCCTTGGTGACGAGTTTTATGAGATTTTTGTAGCCCTCCGTGTTTTTCGCCAGCAGAATCAGGTGGTAGTATTTGTAGTCGATTTTCGGGCGTTTGTTGAGCATGCCGTTCGGCGCCACGTACATTTCGCAGCCGATTATCGGCTTGATACCCCGTTTTTTGGCTTTCTGGTAAAACTCAACGGCGCCGTACAAGACCCCGTGGTCAGTCAGCGCGATTGAATCCATTCCCAGTTCCTGGCATCGGTCCAGAAGTTCGTCAATTTTGGCCAGCCCGTCAAGTAAACTGTAGTGGGAATGAACGTGTAGATGAGTAAATTTGGGCATGATTTTTGAAAATATTTTCTTGCTTGAAATATGACAAAAAAAATCGCAATCGCCCCGGCCGCCATCAGGATTTCCAAAAACAAAAAATCGGCGATTCTGACCGCCGCCGAGATGATTTCCCGGCCGGCGGCCGTCGCGCTGAAAAATTTGACGCCCAAAATTATGGCGGCGAAAGCGGCCGCGAAAATTTTCAGAAAGGAAAGGAATAAACCGTTCCCCAATCTTAACCGGAATTTTCCCGCCCGTCGAGTCCGGCGGTTGAATTCGTCCATCGCCTTGATTATTTGCCAGTATTCCGAAATTATTTCCTTGGCGTCGTCACGGGAGATGTCAATTTTATTTTCTTCGATTATTTTTTCCTTGACGGCCTGAAGCAGGGACAACTCCCTTGTTTTGTTCAAAAGTTTGCCGAGCGTTTTTGTTTTTTTTCCCGGTTCGGGGCCGAGATACTTGAATCTCTCCAGGTAATCGCGGAAAACTTTGTCGGTTTCCAAAACGGCCAGCTTGTAGCCAGCCGGGGAATCCTCGGCCAGCGCTTCTTCCACGTCGGACCAGTCAAGGCCCAGCTCGAATTTTTTTCTTTCCTCGGTCATAAATTCATTATACCCTAGTTTATTTAAAAACCAAATTGTTAAAAATTGACCTGATTGTCCAGAGTAATTAGAAATCTATTTCTATGCTATACTGAAACCATGAAATTACTCAATTTCAAAAAAGAGAACTCACTTTTCCGGCGGGGTTATAAAATCGTCGTCGGCGTTGACGAGGCGGGAAGGGGGTCATTGGCAGGCCCAATTACGGCCGCGGCCGCGGCCGTAATTGGGCCAATTTCCAATCCCCAATTTTTAATTTCCAAACCCCGGACAGCAGGGCAAAGCTCGCCGCGGGGCAAGCAACGGGGGAATTTAAGATTTTTAAAAGATTCCAAAAAATTGTCTCCGAAAAAACGGGAGGAATTTTACGGGATTTTGACGCGCGAGCCGCGGATTTTTTGGGCAACAGCTTCGGTTGGCCCGAAAATGATTGATAGGATAAACGTGGCGCGGGCCGCCAATTTGGCCGCCAGGCGCGCTTTCCTAAAACTAATCTTTAAAATTCAATCTGCCGAAGTTCCGGCGCGGCCGCCGCGAAACTTCGGCAAAGGGAATTCGTTGGGTCGTTTCGAAATTTTCGCGCTTCTTGACGGCAGTTTGTCCCTTCCCGCCGGATTCGAGCAGGAGACGATTACCGGAGGCGACGAAAAAATCTGGTCAATCGCCGCCGCTTCCGTCGTCGCCAAAGTGACGCGCGACCGCGTTATGCGCCGCCTCGCGGAAAAATTTCCGGCATACGGCCTGGAAATCCACAAGGGCTACGGCACGAAATCGCATTATAGGCGCATTGAAAAATTCGGCCCGGCCGAAATCCATCGCGGAAGTTTTCTAAAAAATTCGCAGAGCCGCCGCCATTGACGGAAATTTTCATTGTGATAATTTAAAATATTTAGCGTCGGATTCGGCCCCCCCGCTTTCAAAATAAGCCGTTCCCGTGGTATCATTTAGGCGATAATGGACGCGTTGAAAACAATTTACGAGAGGCGAAGCGTCAGGAAATACCGGAAAAATAAAATCCCGGCGGCTTTGGTCGAAAAAATTCTTCGGGCCGGAATGGCCGCGCCTTCTGCCCACAACGAACAGCCATGGCATTTTATAGTCGTAACCGAAAAAAAGACGCTGCTGGCGGCTTCTGGAATCAGCCCTTACGCGGCCATGGTCAAAGAAGCGCCGCTGGCGATTTTGGTTTGCGGGGATTTGAATTTGGAGCGGAGCCGGACAAAGGGTTTTTGGGTTCAGGATTGCGCGGCGGCCGTCCAAAACATGCTTCTCGCCGCTTCGGCTTTGGGGCTGGGCGCGGTCTGGACGGGGATTTATCCGGCGGAAAAATTCGTCGACGGGCACCGGCGACTTTTCGGCTTGCCGAAAAATATCGTCCCTCTCGCGCTGGTGGCGTTGGGTTATCCGGCCGAAAAGCCGGCCGTTCAAAATCGATTTAATCCCGAGAGAGCGCGCCGCAACCGCTGGTAAGAAAGGAGCGACGAATTATTCAAAAGATTATTTAAATTTTTGGAAAATATGACGGGATTATTTCGCGCGGAAAAATTTGAAGAGCATGGCGCCTTTGAAAAAGAAGGCGGGAAAATGACTCGTCGCGAATTTTTGAAAGTATTGGGCATCGGCGCGGCCGGAGCGGCGATGCGCCCCGAATTATTGGACGACCTGGCTAAGGCCGAATATTGGGGCCCTTCGCGCTACGAAAAGCACGGCTGGTATTATACTTTGGAAGAAATGGAAAAAATTTACGAGCAGGAATATAATAGTCCGGAAAAATTACTCAAAAATATTTTTTGTCGGGAAAACGACAAATGGTTCGGCTTTATTAAAAATGAAAAATTCGAAGTCCCCCGGGATTTTTTAGAAAAAACCCTGAGACATCTTCAAGAGATGATAGAGAAAAAAACGGCCAAATTTCTTTTTCGGCTGGACGCTTTTCACGGCCATTTTTTCGTTCCCGAAGACAAGTATCGGAAAAATTACGCGGAACTTGATTTTTTCGGTCAGGCCAAAATGTTGGTTAAAGACAAAGATTTAGGCGTGCTTTTTCACAATAGCGAACATTTAAAAATTGATCCGATTGCCCCCGAAGTCAAAGAGCTTATGAAAAAAAGGAATGTAGTGGGGTGGTATGACGGCCGACCCATGGAGGTCTTGTCTCTTCCTTCGGAACGCGGCGTTACTGCCGACTTTCCCGGCCGGAGTCGGCAACTCGGACCTTTGCTGCAATTCGCCGCCCACAAAGACGGCGAGTTTTCTATCATCGTTGACGGCAAAGAAATTCGCCTTGATATTTCTTTTGACGACCTGACTTATTATTAACGGCGGCAATTATTTTCAAAATGCCTAAACTTATTTTTGACATTGAAACCGTCGGAGAAGATTTTGACGCGCTGGACGAGACCACCAAAGAGGTCTTGACGCGCTGGATTAAAAAAGAAGCCGACACCAAAAAAGAATACGAGGCCGAGCTTGAGGATTTGAAAAACCGGCTCGGCTTTTCGCCTTTGACCGGCGAAATCGTTTGCGTCGGAGTTTTGGATTACGAAAAAGACAAAGGCGTGGTTTATTTCCAGGCGCCCGGCGCGGACGGTGAGGAATTTGAAGAAGGCGGATTTAAATTCAAGCCGATGACTGAACAAAAGATGCTTTTCAATTTCTGGGAAGGCGCGAAAAATTACCAGGAATTCGTCAGTTTCAACGGCCGGAGTTTTGACGCGCCGTTTCTCGCCATTCGTTCGGCCATTCACAAAATCCGGCCAACCAAGGATTTGATGTCCAACCGTTACGTGCGGAGCCAGGATTACGATTCCAAACACATTGATTTGTTCGACCAGCTGACTTTTTACGGCGCCATGCGCCGCAAGGGAGGGCTTCACTTGTGGTGTCGGGCCTTCGGCATCAAAAGCCCCAAAAGCGAGGGCATTACCGGCGACGACGTCAGCCGGCTGTTCCGGGAGAAAAAATACAAGGACATCGCCCGCTACAACGCCGGCGATTTGCGCGCCACCAGGGATTTGTACCAGTATTGGAAAGATTATATCGCTTCGTAACGGCGGCATCCGAACGGCGCATAAAAATTGACAGGATAGCCATGGCGCGTTATCTTGTTTTTAGTTGTTTTAAAACCGGAAAGGAGAACAAGATGGCAAAAAGACGCTTGATTGCCTTTATTTTCGCGCTGGTTTTGCTGACCAGCTGCGTTTATTTGGGAATCTTGCCGAAAGAAAGATTGTATTTGAAAGAGATTTTGAATATTTATAAACTATTAGACGAAGTGAAATACCCGCAAGAATACGAATTCGGCGTTTTCGACTGTTCCAACGCCACCGCGCTTCTGTACGATTATTTCACGAAGAAAGGATTCAAATGCGAAATTATGGTCGGCTGGCAGCCGCCCTGGCAATGGCATTCCTGGCTGATAATCAAAAAAACGGCAAGGAATTTTGGATTGAATCAACTTTGAAGCTGGTTAAAAATCCGTGCTGCTACGAGGATTATCTCGTCAAATTCCGTTTTCACTCTCCAAAATTTCTTCGTTTTTTCTCCAAAATGCTTTTTATGCCCGGCGAATGGGATTATTAAATTAGGTAATTGACCAAGTTATCGGACCAAAATGTTCTTTAATTCGTTAATATGA
>CAZICC010000054.1:0-215 GCA_964537645.1 uncultured Candidatus Saccharibacteria bacterium
AACGGTCAAGAGAAAAAGGCGTGGATGTCAAAATCGCCATAGATTTGATTATGGAAGCGATTGACGATAAATACGACACCGCCATATTGGTAAGTTCCGATACCGACCTTGTTCCGGCGGTAAATTTAGTAAGGAATAAACTTAAGAAAAAAGTGGAATATATAGGATTTTCAATCCCTGAAAATAATCTTTATGAAGCAACGAAACCAGTCAAA
>CAZICC010000054.1:249-5016 GCA_964537645.1 uncultured Candidatus Saccharibacteria bacterium
GAAGATATCAAAAACTTTATAGTAAAAAGCTTGTTTTAATTTTATCCTTAACGGAACTACCCGAAAAATATCAAAAAACCGCCGGTTGGCGGTTTTTCGGTTTGGGAAAGAAACGATAAATTTCAAATCAATTTCGTCTGCGGTTCCGTATATTTTATTCCCAAATGTTCGTAGGCGGCCTGGGTGGCGACGCGGCCTTTTGGGGTGCGCTGGATGAATCCGAGCTGCAAAAGATAAGGTTCGTAGATTTCCTCAATGGTGTCTTTCTCTTCGGAAGCCGCGGCGGTCAGGGTCTGGAGTCCCACGGGCCCGCCGCCGAACTTATTGATGATGATTTCCAGGATGCGCCGGTCGGTCGGCTCAAGGCCGGCTTCGTCAACTTCCAGAAGCTTCAGGGCGGCGCGGGCGATTTCCGGCGTGATTACGCCTTCTCCCCTGACTTCGGCGAAATCGCGGCAACGTTTGAGCAGCCGGTTGGCGACCCGCGGGGTAAAGCGGCTTGCCGAAGCGATGAAATCCACCGCTTCGGAAGGGGCCTGAACGTTCAAAATCCGGCTTGACCTGGAGATTATTTTTTCAATGTCCGATTTTTCGTAAAAATCCAGGCGGTAGGTGGCCCCGAACCGCGACCGCAAAGGCGAAGAAAGCAGGCCTATGCGCGTGGTGGCGGCGACCAAGGTGAAAGGCGGCAGTTCCAGCTCCAAAGTGCGGGCCGACGGCCCTTTGCCGATAACGATGTGCAAAATCCGGTTTTCCATCGCCGGATACAGCACTTCCTCAATCAGTTTGTTCATCCTGTGGGCCTCGTCAATGAACAAAATGTCGTTTGGCGCGAGGTTGGTCAAAATGGAAGCCAAATCGCCGACTTTCTCTATGGCCGGGCCGGAAGTGCTGCGGATGTTGGTCGCCATTTCCCGGGCGATGATGTAAGCCAGGGTGGTCTTGCCGAGCCCGGGCGGGCCGTAAAGCAGGACGTGGTCAACCGGTTCGGCGCGGCGCCTGGCCGCTTCAATCAGGATTTTCAGGTTCTTTTTCGTTTTTTCCTGGCCGATGTAATCGCCCCAGGTCTTGGGACGCAAGGCCTGGTCCAAAATCCGGTCTTCGGATTTTAATTGCGGCGCGTTATTCAAAACACTTGACATATTCTCAAATATAGATTATAATTACGGCGAACTGAAATTTGGCGCAAGAGCCCGGTGTCACAACTCTATCACAAAGTCATCTAACATTTTTGCATGGAATATCTTGAGTTGCTAATGAGTGTTGATAATAGTGGCAAAGTTGTGACACCGGGCAAGAGCCGCCTATCTGTAGGCAATTAGGGTCCTAAATTGATTTAAGACCTTAACGGATATTCTCTCGGAGGGCAGTTTGGTCCCGACTGGGCTGTGCCTCGAAGGATTTCTAAACTGTCGAAGTGCGTCGACAGAAATTGCCTACAGATAGGCGGCTTTTGTTTCCCGCTATTTTATGCTATCAAATGAAGCTTTCTTATAAAATTTTCATTTGGGGCCCCGCGCCGAATCGTGTCATATCTTTACTAATTCCCAAGATTGTTCGGACTGTATCGCCTTCGGCTTTGTTTTTATTTATTCCAAACTTTTCTTGCGATTGGCGCGGGGTAAACCGGCCGGATAATACTATATATTTCACCAAGTTGCGGAAAATTCTTCTGAACAACATAGCCGGAGTTTTAGCGGCAAATTAGAGCGATTTTTCAGCAAAGCGGCGCTGTTTGAGAAGGTCGCCTGCGGCGGCCGACGAGTTCGCCGTTTTGCGTCAAGAAAAATTGCCTAATTTGTCTAAAACAGAGGTGTCGGGATGAAGAAGAATTTTCCGCAACGCCCCTCACAACTCCATTTCTTCCAACTTTCCCGTCACCCGTTCAACCTCTTCAATCGAAGTGACGCCGTCCAAAATTTTCAAAAGCCCGTCTTGGCGCAAAGTAATCATTCCCGCCTCAATGGCGGCTTTTTTGATTTCCAGCGTGGAAGCGTCGCGGGAAACCAATTCCTGGATTTTTTCGTTTTTGATGAGGATTTCAAAAAGGCCGGTTTGCCCTTTGTAGCCGAACTGGCTGCATTTCGGACATCCCGCGGCTTTGTATAATGTAATCTTTCCCAAGTCCGGCTTTTTGACCGATTTTGGCAAATTGTCCAACTGCGCGACTATAAGCGATTTTGTTTTTTCGTCGGATTCGTACGGCTTTTTGCAATCGCCGCAAAGTTTGCGAACGAGCCGCTGGGCCAGGAAAGCGTTGAAGGACGAGGCGATGTCGCCGGGCTTGACGCCCATATTGGTCAGGCGCTGGACCGCGCCGGCGGCGTCGTTGGTGTGGATGGTTGAAAGGACCAGATGCCCGGTCAATGAGGCCTGGACCGCGGTTTTGGCGGTTTCTTCGTCGCGGATTTCGCCCAACATTATGATATTCGGATTTTGGCGCAAAAAAGAACGGAGCGCCTTGGCGAACGAATAACCCTCGGCTTCGTTGACCTGCGTCTGTAAAATTCCCGACAAGCGGTATTCAATCGGGTCTTCAATGGTCATAATCTTCACCCCCCGGACGTTCAGTTTCGTCAAAACGGCGTAAAGCGTCGTCGTTTTGCCGGACCCCGTCGGCCCGGTGTTCAAAATGATGCCCGTCGGCTTCTTGATTTCGTTTTCCAGCAAGGGATAAATTTCCGGCCGGATGCCCATTTTGGAAAGGTCCAGACCCGCCACGTCCGAAGAAAGCCCCAGAATCCGGATAACCGCGGTTTCGCCGTAGCCGCCGACGATGATGGAAAGCCGGGTATCAAGCTTTTGGCCGGCGTAATTGATCCCGAACCGGCCTTCCTGAACTCCGGCGTGGACTTTGGTTTTCATTCCGCCCAAAATTTTGATTTCGCCGATCAGGGGAAGATGCAAAACTCTGGGCAATTTGGCGACGTCCTGCAGCATGCCGTCCACCCTGTAGCGGACTAAAAGTTCGTTTTCGGTCGGCTCGATGTGAAGGTCCGTGCCCCGCATCAATAGTCCGAAGCCGACAACCGTTTCCAGCAGTTTTTCCTGCGGCGTGCTTTTCATTTTTTCCTCCGCGGACTGGCCCTTGGCGATGATTTTTTCCATTTCCACTTTGGTTTCCGAAGAAATCGTCATCCCGCGCGAGAGGGTGGAAGCGACGGCTTTTTCGTAAAGCTCCTCCAGATATCCCGGCTCGCCGATGACCCGCCGAACTTCCTCCATATCGGTGATGCCTTCCAAGGCCCGCAAAACGCCGTCCTGGTAAAGCGTGAGCATGCCGGCGTCAACCGAAGCGGCGAGCAGTTCAAAAGTGGAGGCCCGCCCCAGAATCAGCTTCCGGATTTCCTCGTTCATTTCCACCATTTCAAAAAGCGGCAGCCGGCCTTTGTATTTCAGGCCGAAACATTTCTCGCATCCCCTTGAGCGGTAAAGGCGCTTAATCTCCGGAATTTCTATCTTGGCCCGCGGCGAAATGATAGCGAGCACTTTTTCAATTTCCGTCTTGGTTTCGTTGTCCGGCTCGTATTCTTCCTTGCAGTGGGGACAGAGTTTCCGGACGAGCCGCTGGGCGATAATGGCGTTGACCGTGTCGGGAATGGTCTTCAGGTCCACTTGCAAATCAATCATACGATGAAAAGTACTGACCGCGTCGTTGGTGTGGAGCGTGGAAAGAACCAAATGGCCCGTCATGGCCGCCTGGATGGCGATTTGCGCCGTTTCCTCGTCGCGAATTTCGCCCACCATAATAACATTGGGGTTCTGGCGCATAATCGCCCGCAGGGCCATGGCAAACGAGTATTCTTTGGAGACCTGGGTCTGGACTATGCCCGGCAGCCGGTATTCCACCGGGTCCTCAACGGTGATTATCTTGATTTTCGGATTGTTGAGATGGTTCAAAATTGAATAAAGAGTGGTGGTTTTTCCGGAACCGGTCGGTCCGGTATTGAGAATTGTGCCGTTGGGCCGCTTGGCCTGTTCTTTCAATTGCGCGAGAGCCGAATTCCGCAAGCCCAAATCGTCAATGGAAAGCTTTTCCACCCCCACTCCCAAAAGCCGCATAACCACGGTTTCGGCGTTTTTCTCCGGCAGGATGGAAACGCGAACCTCTATTTCCTGCCTGACCTCGCCTTCTTTTCCGGCTTCGGACGAAATTATCTGAATGGTGAAACGGCCGTCCTGGCTTTGGTCGCGGATGTTGATTTTCAGGCCGCTCAAAAGCTTGATGCGGTTCATCAAAAAAGAATAGGCCTGCGGCGAAAACTGGGCCGCGTCCTGCAAAACGCCGTCAATGCGGTAGCGGAGCCGGATTTCCTTGCCCGGCTCTATGTGAATGTCGCCGGCGCCGGTTTTCATTCCGCCCGCGATGATGGTGTCCAGAATCTCCGAAGTGGAAAGTTCGTTAACCCGCCCCTTGAGTTCGTTGATATCCTTGATGCGGCGGTTGAATTCGGCGAGATATTTTTCTTCAATGAGGATTTTTCCGGTAATGGGCGCCGTGGCCTTTTTGTAAAGCTTGTATAGTTCCAAGGAGCGGTTAAAGCTACTCCGGGAAATCAAAAACAGCGAAACTCGGTAGCCGAAATCTTTCTGGAGGTTTTCTAATAATTCCTTGGTTTTGGGATTGTCGGGCGAAATCACGCCGACCAACAAATCCTTGGCTTTTTTCCCGATAACCACCGCCTCGCTCTCTTTCGCGTCTTTTTCGGAAACGGTAACCAAATCGGCGACGTCAATGGGATAAACGAAAAGATTGACGTAAGACAG
>CAZICC010000054.1:5067-5290 GCA_964537645.1 uncultured Candidatus Saccharibacteria bacterium
GATGGATTTTTTTGAGTTTTTCCTCGCGAATCTCTTCTTTTTCCTTGAAGCGGTCGATTATGGACACAATTTAACTTACGACTTACGACTTACAACTTACAACCCTCGAGTCTCTAAATTCTAATCTCTAAATTCTAAACAAATTCAAAATTCAAATTTCAAAATAATAATTCCGAATTTTGATATTTGAGATTGTTTAGAGATTAGCCTTATCGGCTCGTTG
>CAZICC010000055.1:0-5280 GCA_964537645.1 uncultured Candidatus Saccharibacteria bacterium
GTCCCCCAGCATTCTTCGGAGCGGGAGAAAGTATTGCTGAATCGGGCCGCAAAAAATCCGCGGATAAGAATCGCGGAGTCGCCGACTCCTTCTTTGTATAAGGCCTGGAACGTCGGCGTGGCCGCGGCGAAAGGCGAGACCATCCATTTTTGGAACGTTGACGATAACCGCTATCCCGAAGGGCTGATTGAGGGCATTGGCTTGGTTGGCGGAGGGGCGGATTTCGTTTATTTCCCGTTCAGAATCAAGCGTTATCTGAATATTTTCGGGAAAAGCTTTTTGGTTCATATCCAAAGGATTGACAAACAAATACCGGAATTTAACGAGTCCACTCACAAAGAATTTATTCGTTCAATGTACTGCGGATTTTTTATGTTCAGAAAATCGTTGTATAATAAGATAGGTCCTTTTGACGAGCAATTTAAAATCGTCGGCGATTTTGACTGGTGCGTCAGGGCCGCCAAGGCCACGAAAAAATTTGCCCGCGCCGCGAAATTGGCCGGCTCTTTCCGGGTTGAGAGCGATGGCCGGGCATTGAGCGCGGGCTGGAAACCGAGGCATATCGCCGAAAACAATATCGTTTATATCCGCCACGGGGTCAATGATAAGATAATAATGACGGATAATCGGGAAGTTAAAAATTTAATGGGCGAATACGATTCGCGGAGAATTTTTTTTGAAGGCAATGGTTATTCCCTGGACAAGGAAGGAAAATTTATCGGCAATATTTAAAAGCAAGTTCGCGATTAAAATAAAACAAAACATATGTCTGCCAAAATTAAAACAATAGAAGACGTTATTAAAGGTAAAATCGTCTTGATTACCGGCGGAACCGGTTCTTTCGGCAACGCCGTGGTTGGGCGGCTTTTAGGATTAGGATTAGGGCCCCGAAAAATAATTATTTTCAGCCGCGACGAAAAAAAGCAGTTTGACATGGGAAATAAATACAACAGCGACAAATTGCGATTCATAATCGGGGACGTCAGGGACAAAGATTCGGTTTCGCGCGTCATGCGCGGAGTCGATTTTGTTTTTCACGCCGCGGCGTTGAAGCAGGTTCCCAATTGCGAGTTTTTCCCGATGGAAGCCGTAAAAACAAACGTTTTGGGCGTTCACAATGTCATTGAGGCGGCGATAGCGAGCGGCGTTAAAAGGGCGGTGGTCTTGAGCACCGATAAGGCGGTCTATCCCATTAACGCGATGGGAATGTCCAAGGCCTTGATGGAAAGGATTATGATTGCCGCCTCGCGAGAGAAAAGGGGCGAAACGGTTCTTTGCGGCACGAGATACGGAAACGTTATGTATACTCGCGGCTCGGTGATTCCTTATTTCGTGGAATTGATGAGGGCCGGCAAGCCATTGAGAATCACAAATAAAAATATGACAAGATTTCTGATGCCCCTGGAAGATTCGGTCGATTTGGTTTTATACGCCTTATGTCGCGGCGAGAACGGCAATATTTACGTCAAAAAAGCGCCGGCTTCAACCGTCGGCGATTTGGCGGAGGCGTTAATTTCGGTTTTTGCCCGCGGAAAAGGGATTGAAGAAATAGGCGTGAGGCCCGGAGAAAAAACGCACGAAACCCTCGTTTCTTGCGAAGAAATCTTCAGGACCGAAGATTTGGGAGATTATTACCGGATATTGCCGGAAGCGCCGGACATGGATTACCGGCAATATTATTTTTACGGCAAGAAAAAAAATTCTTTGCCGGAACAAGGTTATACGTCGTCAAATACCAAAAGATTATCGGTTAAGGAAATAAAAAAGCTTTTGCTTTCGCTCGGGGAGGTTCGGGAGGAATTGAATAATTTAAAAAATATCAAATGAAATGAGGATAGGAATTACCGGAAGCCGCGGTTTTATAGGAAAACGCGTCGCAGAGGCCTTAAAAAAGACAAAAGGAACCAATCTGTCTTTTTTTGACAAGCCGGAAAACGATTTGCTGAATCCGGAACCGGCCGTTTTGCGGAAGTTCGTCGAAGACAACGACGTCGTAGTTCACGCGGCGGCCGTCAACCGGGGTCGCGACGACGAAATAATTTCCGGCAGCGTCGTGGCCACCTATAATTTAATTTCCTCGGCAGCCAAAGCGAAAAAACCGCCAAAATTGATTTTTCTTTCCTCAATCCAGGCGGAAACGGAAACGGTTTACGGCTTGAGCAAGAAATTGACCGAAACAATGTTAAAGAGTTTTTCCGGCCAGCATAAAATCCCCGTGACCGTTTTTCGTTTGACCAATGTTTTCGGCGAGAGTTGCCGACCTTTCTACAATTCGGTAGTGGCTACTTTTTGCCATCAGGCGGCCAGCAATCATAAATTGAGCGTTGCTCTGTTATAATATTGAGAGACGATTTCTTTGGCAAGAGAGATTTTTGCCAGGCGCAAAAATTTGTTTTATTTCAAAAGAATTTCAACGAAAAACGAAATAACGGTCGGCAAATTGGCGGAATTGATTGAATCTTTCAAAAAAAATCCCGTAAAATTAAAATTAAAATTCCGCCGCGATTTATTTAAAACTTTCTCGTCATACTTAAATGGAAATCAAAAAACTGGAAATTAAAAGCGACAACAGGGGCAGTTTCGTTGAGATATTCAAAACGCCCGATGGCGGCCAAGTTTCGTATTCCGCGACCAAGCCGGGAATGACGCGCGGAAACCATTATCATAAAAGAAAAAAGGAAGCTTTCTGCGTGATAGAGGGCGAGGCGAAGATAAGGCAAAGAAATACAGGAACCGATGAAATCGAAGAAATTATCGTTTCCGGCGCCGCGCCGGAATTGGTGGAAATGAAATTAAATTGGACTCACAGCATTCAAAATATCGGCGACAAAGAATTAAAACTTTTAATTTGGGCCAGCGAGATTTTTAACCCGGCTGACCCGGACACTTATCATGAGGAAGTATGAAAATTTAAAAAATTTGAAAGTGATGACGATTTTCGGGACAAGGCCGGAGATTATCCGCCTTTCCCGAATTATGGCCAAACTGGACGAATACGCGGAACATATAATGGTTCATACCGGCCAAAGCTACGATTACGAAATGAGCGAAGTTTTTTTTGACGATTTAAAAATCAGGAAGCCGGATTATTTCCTGGAGGTGAAGGCGGACGCGTTGGGGGAACAGATAGCCAATATTATTTCCAAAAGCGAAAAAGTTTTAAAAAAGGAAGCGCCTGACGCCGTTTTAATTCTGGGCGACACGAATAGCGCCTTGGCGGCGATTGTCGCCAAAAGAATGAAAATCCCCATTTTTCATATGGAAGCCGGCAATCGCTGTTTTGACGAAAATGTTCCTGAAGAGGTTAACCGCCGGATAGTTGACCACATAAGCGACATTAATCTTCCTTACAGCGAAAATGCCCGCCTGTATTTAATCCGCGAAGGAATTCATCCGGCGACGATTTTTGTCGTTGGTTCCCCGCTGGCTGAAGTCGCGGATTATTACAAGGACGACATCAATCGTTCAAAGATTATCGTTCGCTTGGGGCTGGCGAGGGGGAGATATTTTGTTGCCAGCATCCATCGCGAGGAGAATGTCGATAGTCGGGCATCGTTGCTAAAATTAATGGACGCGCTTAACGCTGTCGCGGAAAAATACAGGATGCCGATAATGGTCAGCACCCATCCAAGGACTGCCGATCGGCTCGGAAAATATAAATCCAATCGGCACAAATTGGTGAATTTTCACAAGCCATTCGGCTATTTTGACTATATGCATTTACAGAAGAACGCTTTTTGCGTTTTATCCGACAGCGGCACGATTCAGGAAGAATCCGCCCTTTTCGGGTTTCCGGCGATTCAGGCAAGGGTTAGTTCCGAACGTCCCGAGGCGTTTGACGAAGGCGTTCTGATTCTTTCGGGCATTGACAAAGATTCAATTTTGCGGGCCGTTGAAATAACGACAAGGCAATTTAAGGCGGGCGAGAAGTTCGATGTCCCGCGCGCTTATAGCGGCGTCAATGTTTCCGGAAAAGTTTCGCGCCTGATAGTCGGTTTGGCGAAAATTATTCCGAGAAAATACGATCTCCGCCATGAATAATTTTGGGAGCCGAAAATCCATCTTGAGGAAGGACTTGAAAGAACGATTGATTATTTCAAAAGAAAAATGAAATTGCAATGAGCCCGGTTATTTTAACTATTTCTCCGTCGGCTTCGGTTGGGGAGCGGTTTTGGCGGCAATTGAAAAATTTTATCCGCAACCGCTTTTTTTTCTATGGCGGGCCGCAGTCGGTTTTGGACAGTTTAACGCGAGGTTTTAATTTGCTGGGGATTGATTATAAATTAAATCCGAAGGAAGGCGATATTCCTCAAGGAAGCGTTATCGGAGTTTTAAGCGGCCTTAAAGCGTTAAAATGGGCGATTGAAGCGAAAAAGGCCGGCAAAATCAAAAAAATCATCGCCGGGCCGAATATTGTTATTCTTCCGGCTGACGGCGGCGAAATTATGAAGGACGCGGCGGTTGATGTCATAGTTTTGCCGTCCCGGTGGCCGAAAGACTTTTGGATTTCTTTGGCGCCGGAATTGGAAAATAAAATAAGAGTTTGGCCTGCCGGAGTGGAAACGCCGGCATTAGCCGGTCGAGCGAGAAGCGGCTGCCTGGTTTATAAAAAAAGAACCGACGAAAAAATGTTTTCGGAAATTACAAAAGATTTGGAAGCCGCGAATATCAATTATAAAATTTTGAGCTACGGCCGGTACAAACGCGAGGATTATTTCCGGTCGCTGGAAGAGTCGGAATTTATGATTTTCCTTTCCGAATCGGAAAGCCAGGGATTGGCGCTTTGCGAGGCCTGGATGAGGGATGTGCCGGTTTTAGCGTGGTCGCGCGGCTATTGGAGATGGAAAAATTACGAATGGCGCGACGAAAAAGTCGGCGCGCCGTATTTGACGGATGAAGCCGGTATGTTTTTTAAAGACGCGGCTGATTTTAAGGAGAAACTGCCGGTTTTTCTGGAGAAAATTAAAAGTGGCGAATTTCGGCCGCGCCAATACGCGATTGAGAATTTCAGCGACAAAACCGCAGCGAAGGAATATTTGGAAATATAAAAAGAAGTATGCCAAAAAAGAGTTTTCTATTCAAAATTTTAAGAAATTTTGTACTTTTACTCGCGAGAAACGATTTAATTTATCGCGTTGCTCAGCGGATTGTCTGGGACCGTGACGGCGAAAATAACTGCGATATTTATACCAACGGCGAAATGGCGGTTTTGAGGAGTCATCTTAAAAATTGCAGAACGGTTTTTGACGTGGGGGCTAATATCGGCGAATGGACGAAATT
>CAZICC010000056.1:0-5170 GCA_964537645.1 uncultured Candidatus Saccharibacteria bacterium
CGCCGAGCCAATCGCGCGCAAAATCAGTTCGGATTTTTTCAAATACACACCGCCAATAAAATTATGTTGAATTCCCAGGTTGACGAAATCAAAAACCGCCTTGACGTCGTCGAGGTGATTTCGGGCTACATCAAGCTCCAGAAAGCCGGAGCGAATTTCAAGGCAAGTTGTCCTTTCCACAACGAAAAAACCCCTTCTTTCATGGTCTCTCCCAGTCGCCAGATGTGGCATTGTTTCGGCTGCGGCGCCGGCGGCGACGCCTTCGGGTTCGTGATGAAGATGGAAAACCTGGAATTTCCCGAAGCCCTGAAGATACTCGCCGACAAAGCCGGCGTGGTTTTGCGGGGCTCGGACCCGAAATTGCGCTCCGAAAAAAACCGGCTTTCGGAAATTTGCGAAACCGCCGCTAAATTTTTTGAATTTTGCCTCCATCAAAAGGATTTCGGCAAGCCGGTCCTTGAATATTTGGCCGGACGCGGCCTTAAGGACGAAACAATCGGGGAATTCCGCGTCGGTTTCGCTCCGGAGTCCTGGGACGCGCTCCTGCGGTTTTTGCTGAGCCGCGGCTTCAAGGGCGAAGAGATGGAAAAAGCCGGGCTCGTCGTCAAAAGCGGAAAAGCGGCCGGTTCGCGCCAATATTACGACAGGTTCCGGTCGCGGATAATGTTTCCGATCCGCGATTCAAACGGCAGGGTGGCGGGATTTTCGGGCCGGATTTTTGAACCAGAGGTCCCGACGCGCTCCGCGGTCGGGACCCCGACTTCTCCGACGGCATCGTCGGAGAGCGTCGGGGCAAAGTACGTGAACACCCCGGCCACTCCTTTATACGACAAAAGCAGGATTCTCTACGGTCTGGACAAATCCAAAGAAGAAATCAGAAAAAAAGACACCTGTTTTTTGGTTGAAGGGCAGATGGATTTATTGATGGTTTGGCAGGACGGAATCAGAAACGTTTGCGCCACTTCCGGCACGGCTTTAACCGCGGAACACGTGAATATCCTGAAAAGATATTCAAAAAATCTGATTTTATGCCTTGATATGGACGAAGCCGGAGAAAACGCCACCAACAGAGGATTGGATTTGATATTAACGTCGTTGAATCCGGATTTAAAAGGTCACATAGACCGCGCGTTGGCGTACGGATTCGAGATAAGGGTGTTTAATTTGGCGTCGGGAAAAGACCCGGCCGATTTCGTCAAAAATCATCCCGGCGAATTACCGGCGCTTCTGGCTTCCGCGCGGCCGATTATGGAATATTATTTTGAACGCGTTTTTGGCAAGCATCGGGCGGACGACCTGGAGGGGAAGAAAAAAATAGCCGCTTTGCTTCTTCCCCAAATTAAAAAGATTGACAATAAAATAGAGCAGGCCCATTGGCTTGAAAAATTGGCCGGACAGCTGGCCGTGCCCACCGGCTCATTAGTGGAAGAATTGAAGAAAATAGAAGCCAATCGCGATTACGAGCCGCGGTTGGCCTCTTTTAACGAGGCGCGTTCGCGTCGGGAGTTGCTGGCCGAGCGGCTTTTGGCTCTGGCTTTACGCCGTCCGGAACATCGCGCCTTGCTTTCCGCTCTGGAAACGGATTTACCCGGCCAATTTTCTGCCATTCATGAAAGTCTCCTTTGCGGCGGGGAAGATTTTTCTTTTGAAGGTTTCTGCCGGAAATTACCCGAGGATTCGCGCGAAATCGCGGATTACCTCGTTTTGAAGGCCGATTGGGAAAGCGAATTGAACCCAGACCTTGATTTCCGGTCGGAAATCCAAAAAACCGTCGCCGAATTAAACATCCAGAAAATCAAGAACGACCTGAAAATTCTTGAAGCGGAACTGAAGCTGGCCGAGGCGTCAAAGGATGAATGCCGGGTTTTTGCGACAACTCAAAAATTCCAGGAGCTGTCGGCGAAATTATTAAAATACGAATAAACATATGCCCGGTAGTGAAAATTCGACAAGTTCGGCCGTCTTCAGCGGCCGAACAAAATAAAAAATAGATAATTTCACTATTCGGAGCGGAAACCAGAACCATAATTAAATTGGAAATTTGACGATAATTAAGTTGAATTTCTACTGCCGGGTATGGCGAAAAAAAATAAGAAAAAGAAAACCGCGAAATCCGGGGAGAAAAAATCCAAGCCCGGGAAAAAGAAAATCAAGCCGAAAAAACGGCCGGAGAAGCGCCGGGCGGTTAAACGCGCCCGTCCGCGGAAAAAAACAAAAAAACGCAAGCCGCTCAACCCCAAGAAACTTTCCGCGATAGAAGAAAAAATCAATCTCCTGGTTAAACGCGCCAGTCCCCGGGGATTCGTCACCGAAGCGGAGATTTTGAAATATTTTCCCCAGATTGAACAGGATATATCGGTGCTGGAGATGATTTACGACCGCCTGGAGAAAGAGAATATCCAGGTTTCCGAAATGAAGGAACTTTTGGAATTGCCCGCCGAAGAGATTACCGAAGAAGAACT
This sequence comes from uncultured Candidatus Saccharibacteria bacterium, assembly GCA_964537645.1. Classification (GTDB taxonomy): domain Bacteria; phylum Patescibacteriota; class Minisyncoccia; order CAZICC01; family CAZICC01; genus CAZICC01. The sequence goes on from CAZICC010000056.1 coordinate 2,463, forward strand.
GAAAAAGGCCACGGAAATCGACCTGACCCAGCCTCCGTCCGACACGGTCCAGATGTATCTGAGGGAAATCGGCAGAGCGTCGCTTCTTACGGCCGCCGAAGAAAAAGAATTGGCGAGGCGCATAGAGAAAGGGGACGAGGCGGCGCGCCACAAGCTGATTCAGGCGAATTTGCGCCTTGTCGTTTCCATCGCCAAAAAATACGTCGGCCGGTCGCCCAATCTGAGCTTGCTGGATTTGATACAGGAGGGGAATATAGGGCTTTCGCGGGCGGTGGAAAAATTTGACTTTCGCAAGGGTTTTAAATTTTCCACTTACGCCACCTGGTGGATACGGCAGGCCATCACTCGGGCTTTGGCCGACCAGGCCCGGACCATCCGCATCCCGGTCCATATGGTTGAAACGATTTCCAAATTCACCCAGGTCAAACGCCGTCTTTTGCAGGATTTGGGCCGCGAGCCGCTGGCCGAAGAAATCGCGGCCGAAATGGGCGTTGACATAGACAAAGTCAGGCACATCATGAAAATTTCCCAAGAGACCGTTTCTCTGGAAGCGCCGGTCGGGGAGGGCGACGAGGATTCCACTTTGGGGGAATTCCTTGAGGACGAAAAAAGCTTGTCTCCTTCGCAGATAGCGGCCCAAAAACTTCTGAAAGACAGGATTCGCGGCGTTTTGATTGATTTGACGCCCCGCGAGCAAAAAATATTGCGGATGCGTTTCGGGCTGGACGACGGCGTCACCCACACTCTTGAGGAAGTAGGCAAGGAATTCGGCGTCACCCGCGAAAGAATCCGCCAGATTGAAGCCAAGGCCCTGGACAAAATCCGTCAGCACGAACATTTGAGAAAATTGAAAGGGTATTAAATTAAACCGACAAAAAGCCGTCTCGGGTTATCCACAGACAACTTGACGGATTTTTTTATCCGCGCTATCATCGATTTATACCCTGGGAGGGGAGGGTAAAATAGAATTGAGAATGCAGAATTAAGAATTTCATGAAAGCGAACATAAAAAAGGATTGCTTGAGGCGACTGAATTATTTGATTGGCCACCTTGGCGGCGTCAAAAAAATGGTGGAGGACGACCGTTATTGCGTGGACGTCATCCAGCAAAATCTGGGAGTGATAGCCGCGCTTCATAAGGTGAACGAAAATATTTTGCGGGGGCATCTTGAAATTTGCGTCAACAAGGCGATAAAATACGGAACGCGGAAAGAAAGGGGGCGGGCGCTGGAAGAAGTTATGGAAATTTTCAAACGCTCGAAAAGCAACCATTAAACGTTAAACCATATTCACGATTATGTCCGAACAAAGGAACGATTGCTGCGAAAAAAGAGGCGGAGGATTAACCAAAGGATTGTTTTGCGGTTTGATTCCCCATTCGGGCTGCATGATTTTCATTTTATTGAGCGTTTTCGGCGCGACCGCGCTTTCTGGCTTTTTTGTCCCCTTGTTTTCCAGCCGGTTTTTCTTTCATTCGCTCGCGGCGTTGTCTTTCGTTTTGGCGACGGTTTCGGCGGCCATATATTTGAAAAAGAACGGCATTTTTTCGTTTACGGGAATCAAAATGAAGCGCGGTTATCTTTTAGTTTTGTATGGGACAACGCTTTTTGCCAATTTGTTTTTATTTTTGGTCGCGTTTCCTTATATGGCGAATTTCCGTTTTGATTCTTTCAGGGGTCGCGCTTCTTTGGTTGACTCCGCGGACGCGAAACTGACCGTCAAGGTGGATATTCCTTGCTCCGGCCACGCTCCGCTCGTCAGCGGCGAATTGAGAAAATTAAAAGGCGTCAAAGAAGTTAAATACAGGCGGCCTGATTTTTTTGACGTTTATTACGACCCCGTTTTAATATCCAAAGAGACGATACTTTCTCAAAAAATTTTCAGCGATTTTAAGGCCAGTATTTCGGACGTTTAAAATCGCGGTCGATAGAATGTTTTAATAAAACGATTTAAAAATATGGAAAACACGAAAAAAATAGGCGAAGTTTACGAATTTTGCGCCACTTGTTCTACCTGTCCGGTAGCCGTAGAAACGGAAGTTAATGGCAAATCGGGCCTGGAAATCCAAGATGACTTCGGCGGTTCGGCGAGGTTGACCGACGAAAATCTCCGCGATTTGCGGAATTTTTTGGATAAGCGGTTTGGCCTGTAAATGGAGGCGTTTGCGTAAAGAGGAGAAGTGAATTCTCCTCTTTTTGTTTCGCCGCGGAAATGGTATCATTGAAAGAGGAAATAAAAATATCGGCCGCCCGCGCCATAATTTTGCGTTTGGCCGGGCGGAGCGGAGGATTATGCCTTCCATTTTGGAAATTAAAAAAGCCATCGGCGGACTTGGCCGCCTGCGGGACATTTTGACCGTTTTTTTTGAAGAAGGATTCGGTTTTTTGATTGAAAAATTGCAATTGCGATATTTGATTTCGTTCCATCGCAGAATTAGCCGGTTTTTGAAGCGCCGCCGTTTCGTTTATTCGTCAGTTCGCTCGGTTAATTTGTCCGCGCGACTGCGGGTCGCTTTTGAAAAATTGGGCCCGTCGTTCATCAAGCTGGGGCAGATTTTGAGTTTGCGGCCGGACGTCATTCCGGAATCGTATTGCCGGGAACTGGAAAAATTGCAAAGCCAGGCGCCGGCTTTTCCTTTCAACGAGGCGGAAAAAATACTGCGGGAAGAATTGAAAAAGCCGATTGGCGAAATTTTTTCTTCTTTTGAA
>CAZICC010000057.1:0-5150 GCA_964537645.1 uncultured Candidatus Saccharibacteria bacterium
CAACCTGCGCCCGGTGAAACCCCATCCGGCCACCCTCGCCGCCTCGGCCATCAATTTTTCCGAATAAAAACCCTCGGCTTGGGCCACTTTTTTGAAATAAGGATTGATTTCCAGCAAGCTGACTTCTCCCAACTTTTCGGCCAGGCCCGTTTTACGGACATACGCCAAGGCGAATATCGGTTCAATGCCTTGCGAGCAACCGGCAATGACGCCGATGGTGCCGGTCGGAGCGATAGTGGTCAGGGCGCAATTTCTTAATTTAAGCCCGCCGGGCCGGTCGTAGACGCTATCTTTGAAATTGGGAAAAACGCCGCGGGTCCTGGCCAGGGCCGCCGAGGCCTTTTTAGATTCCCTGTCTATAAATTTCATCAGCGACTCGGCGAGTTTCAGGGCCCTGGAAGAATCGTAAGGAATTTCCATCTTAATCAAAATGTCGGCCCAGCCCATGACTCCCAATCCTACGCGGCGGTTGCCGCGGGTCATCGCCTCGATTTCCGGCAAAGGATAGCGGTTCATGTCAATGGCGTTATCCAAGAAATGAACCGCCGACCAAACCGTTCTTTTCAGTTTGGGCCAATCAATTTCCCATTTGGGAAGTTTGGATTTTTTGGCCGCCTTCTTTTCTTTCAGGATTTTATCAAAATTGATGCTGCCCAAATTACAGCTCTCGTAGGGCAACAGCGGTTGTTCGCCGCAGGGATTGGTGGCCTCGATTTTCCCCAATTTCGGCGTCGGGTTGCCCCGCTCGTTATTCATCCGGTCAATGAAAACCACTCCCGGGTCGCCGGTTTCCCAAGCCAGCCGCGTTATCAAATTGAACACTTCTTCGGCTTTCAATTCCTTGACCGGCTGATGGTTGCGGGGATTGATTAAAGAATAATTTTTCCCTCCCTTGGCCGCTTCCATAAACTCGTCCGTAACGGCCACCGAAATGTTGAAGTTCTGCAGGATTCCTTCGTTTTTCTTGGCGGCGACAAACTCAACGATATCCGGATGGTCAACCCGCAAAATTCCCATATTGGCCCCTCGGCGCTTTCCGCCCTGCTTGACAGTCTCGGTCGCGGCGTCAAAAACTTTCATGAAAGACACCGGACCGGAGGCGGTTCCAGACGTTGTTTTCACGACATCTCCTTTAGGCCGAAGACGGGAAAAACTGAAACCCGTTCCTCCGCCCGACTGATGTATCAGGGCCGTGGATTTAACGGCCTCGAAAATGCTCGCCATTGAATCCTCAATCGGCAAAACAAAACAAGCCGAAAGCTGTTGGAGCGGCGCGCCGGCGTTCATCAACGTGGGGGAATTAGGCAGAAATTCCAAAAGCGCCATCATTCGGTAAAATTTTTCTTCAACCATGAAAAGGTCGTCGTCAGAAATGTCGGGATTGTAAATTTTTTCGGCCGCGGCGATGTTCTGGCCGACTCTTTGGAAGAGTTGGGTCGGCGTTTCAATCAATTTGCTTTTTTCGTTTTTTCTTAAATATCTCGCCTCCAGAACCTTAAGGGCGTTTTCGGAAAGCTTGGTCCTGATGGTGTGATTCAAAAGAAAATATTTGGTTTCCCGAATTTCCGTTCTTTTTTTGCGGTAAATTTCGTAGTCCTCGGCGATTTCTTTTTCGCCGGACTTTTTCAAAGTTTCAATTACGATGTCCTGAATTTGTTCCACCAATGGGACGTCTTGGGCTGAAAACCTTTCATTCAAGGCTTTAACCACTTTGTCGGAAATTTTTTTGGCGAGTTTTCCGTCTTCCTCTTTCGCCGCGGCAATGGCTTTATGAATAGCGTTGGTGATCCGCCGCTGGTCAAAATCCACAATCCGACCGTCGCGCTTTTTTATTCTGGTGATTAAATTTTTCATAATGATAATCAATTTTACCCCGAAAATAACTGGTGGTCAAAAAACAAAAAATAAAAACAACCGTTAATGGTTGTTTTCGCGGGAAGATCATTCGCCGCGCTCAGGATGAAAGTTTTGCAACCAAATTTTTATCGCCCTTCGGCCTAAAAAATTTGGACAAAACCTTCATTTTTTTCTCCTCAAAAACGCGGGGATTTCCCATTCGGGATTGTCGTCGGAAGGAAACGAATCGGGGATGATCTTTTTCTTCTTGACGTCCTTTTGCTCTTCTTTTTCCGTTTTCGCGCCGTTCGCGTTGTTCTGCGTCGCCCGAGAAATATTGACAAAAACGGCTTTGCCCGCGTCCTCAACTTTCCTGTAATGATGGTTGTTGGAGCCGAAACCTGTGGCGATGACGGCTATTTTAATTTCTCCTTTCTTTAAACGTTCATCCTGGGTGGCGCCGAAAATAATTTTCGCCCCCGGATCCACCGATTCGGTGATTATTTTGGCCGCCTCGTTCACTTCCATCATCCCCAGGTCCGGGCCGCCGTAAATATTGAATAAAACCCCTTTGGCGCCATCAACGGAGATTTCCAAGAGCGGAGAATTGATTGCCGCTTTCGCGGCCACAACGGCCCTGTCTTCGCCAGCGGCCCGGCCGATTCCCATAAGAGCCGAGCCGGCGTCCTGCATGATGGCTCGGATATCGGCAAAATCAACGTTAACGATGCCGGAATAAATGATCAAATCGGCGATTCCCTGAACGCCTTGCTTCAAAACGTCGTCAACGACCTGAAACGCGTTAACAAGGGAAGTATTGCGGTCTATTAAGTTCAAAACTCGATCGTTGGGAATGGTAATCAGCGTGTCCACTTTGTCTTTCAATTGCAACAACCCTTCTTCGGCGACGGAGGAACGTTGCGCCCCCTCAAAGCCGAAAGGTTTTGTCACCACCGCGACGACCAAAGCCCCGGTGTCTTTGGCGGCTTCGGCCACCACCGGCGCGCCGCCGGTGCCGGTGCCGCCGCCCAAGCCGCAGGTGATAAAAACCAAATCCGCGCCCTTGAGCGCCTCGTGGATTTCTTCCCGGTTTTCCTCGGCCGCCTGCCGTCCGATTTCCGGATCCATGCCCGAGCCCAATCCTTTGGTCAAATTTTTGCCTATATGGATTTTTTCCGACGCCTTGCAGTGATGAAGCTGTTGAGCGTCGGTGTTGATGGCAATAAAATCAACTCCTTTGATTTGGGAGACAATCATCCGCGAAACGGCGTTATTGCCTCCGCCGCCGATGCCCACCACTTTGATGCGGGCGAAAGTTTCAATTTCCGGTTTAATGCGGGGCACGATAATAAATTCAAAAATTCAAAAAGTCAAAAGTCAAAATATTCATTTGGACTTTTGTTTTCAATTTTCGAAGAGTTAAAAAATTTCAAATTCCACCCCCATTATATCGGCGAAATCCTAAATTTGTCAATCCGCGCCGCCTACGGCAAAAAAGAGCGGAAAAACTTTTTGATTCCCCGCCAAAAATGGCCTTTTTGAAAAAAAGAAAAACGAGGATCCGCGGCTTCGGAAAAATTTTCCGTCCATAAAACCAATCCTACGGCCGTAGAATACGACGGACTGTCCACTTTATCAATCAGGCCGCCGACTCCTTGCGGATAACCGATTTTGGCGGGCAACTTTAATTCCCTTTTGGCCAATTCCGCGATGCCGGGCATTTGGGCTCCGCCGCCGCAAAGGACCGCGCCGGCCGGCAAAAGACCGGCTCGGCCGATTTTTTTCAATTCTTTCTGAACCAAGTCAAAAATTTCACAAAGCCGCGCTTCAATGATTTCTGCGACGTGCTTGCGAGAAAACTCGCCCTCCGCCCCTTCAACAATTTTGGAAAGATTGATTATTTCTTTTTTGGCCGCCAATTCGGCCATGGCCGCGCCATATTCCGTTTTGACCCGTTCGGCGACGTCAATTTCAGTTCTTAATCCCACGGCCAAATCGTTGGTGATGTGACTGGAGCCGATAGGTAAAATCTTGGTATACGCAAGATTTCCTTCTTCAAAAACCGCCATTCCGGTAGTGCCCGCCCCGATATCAATCATTAAAACCCCAAGTTCGCGTTGACGCTTGTCCAAAATCGCCGCGGAAGCGGCCAAAGTGTTCAAAACGAAATTATTGGCGTCAATATCCGCTTCCTCAAGGGCTTTGGTCAGGTTCTTAACCGCCGGCGCGAATCCGTCAATAATCAAGGCGTCTACTTCCAGCCTTACCCCGGTCATTCCCAACGGATCTTTGACGCCGCGCTCGGAATCAACCGCGAAATTCCGAGGTATGACATGAATGACAGTTCTGTTTTGAGGCAAAGAAATGGCTTGAGCCGATTTAATTGCCCTCCTGATGTCGTCCTCGGAAATTTCGCCGTCCGCCCGACTCACCGCCACCGCGCCGGCTGACGGCCTGATTTCCACATGGGTGCCGCCGATGGAAATGGCGGCTTCTTTCATGGAAGAACCCAAAATTTTCTCGCATCTTTCCGCGACTTCTTTTAAAGCCACCGCTAAATCGTTTATATCAACGACAACATCCCTCCGCATGCCGGCCGAAGGAGCCGAAACGGCGGCCAGAATCTGTGGCGGCGAGTCGTCCGAACCCCGCCGGGCCGCCACGATTTTTACTTCCTGACTGCCAATATCCAAGCCGACGATTAAATTCTTCATACAACTGTTGAAATTAAACCGCTCTTTAATTTTAACACATTCGGCAAAAATAAGGCAATAACGGAAATAATTTCAACGGCTCCGACGTAACGTCGGAGCCGTTGAAAAAGCAAAAATTATTTACTTTAAACCAGCAGTTCTCTGACGACTTGGCCGGCTCTCGCGCCGTCGGCTCGCCCCTTGATTTTCGGCATCAGGGCGGACATCGCTTTGCCGAAATCCTTATGGGTCCGGGCGCCGGTCTCTTTGACGGCTTCAATCGCCATTTTTTTCAACTCTTCGCCGGATAATTCTTCCGGTAAATATTTTTTAAGTATTTCCAGTTCGGCTTTTTCCTTTTCGGCCAGGTCTTGGCGGCCGCCTTTTTCGTATTCCGGCGCGGCTTCTTTCCTTTTTTTTGTTTCAGAGGCCAACGTTTCCAATATTTCTTCTTCGTTGAGCCGGCTCCGCTCTTCAATTTCGGCCGGGGAAATTTCCCCGCTTTTTGAAAGTTTCGTTCTTTTTTCTATTTCCTTGTTGTGAATGGCCGCCAAAACCATCCGTAAAACCGACGAATTCAAAGAATCGCCATCCTTGACGGCTCGCGTCAGGTCGCTCTGA
>CAZICC010000058.1:0-4879 GCA_964537645.1 uncultured Candidatus Saccharibacteria bacterium
CCTGAAACCAATCGCTTCCTTTCCGCGCAGATTCGTGAAAAGAAGAATGGCCGCGAGGGGCGCGACGAGCGATATGAGGCCCACGGTTATGACGAGCGGCCCGAGTTGGTCGTATATCCCGGGTTTTATCAGTATATCGGCTTTGTCGTAAACCGGTTTGGTAATCACGAAAATCTCGTTGAGGTATTTCGTCCCCAATGTCCCGGCCGACAAAGCCAAATTACTGAAAGAAGCCATCAAAGCGAAATAAGTCGCCTTGTACTTGACCGGCGCTTCTTTGGCGATCCAGGCCAGCATCGGCACCATCGCGAGTTGGCCGAAAGGTGAAACCGCCACGGTGTCTATCAGCGCGATTGTCCTCGCCGTCTGATAAGGATCGGAGCCAATAACCGCCGCCAACCACTTGTGCATGCCGTAGACCAGTCCCAGAGTCGGCAACAGGAAGAAAGAATAAAGAAAAGTTAGAAACACGAATATAAAAGTCAGCGATTTTTTCGCCATCATCGGCCTTAAAAAGAAAATGCCGAAAAGGCCGACGATTGAACCGATTTGGCCCAAAGTGCCCATGAAGCCCTCGTCAAAACGGAGAGCTTCTATGTTGAAAAAATTCATTCCCGCGCCAACGGAGGGGGTCATCCGGTAAACGAATATCACGATTGCCGTGCCTATCAGCGCCCGCCGGCTGGATTTATCCAGTTCCCGCGTGATTCTGGCGATAAGCCAAATAATGACTGTGAGCGAGCCAAAGAAAAGCAAAGTATCGGCGTGAGCCCCGAGCCACGACGGCAATTCCGCGATTTTCAATCCGCCGTCGATAACCCACGAAGAAAGCGGAACTGTTTCAAAACCGCGCTTGAAAGTCAGGGAAAGCAGGCCGAAAGGAATCATAACGACCAGAAGCGCGATGCTGCCGCCGATAATCCACCAGTTAACTTTCGTCTTTTCCTTGGCTCCAGAACCTATCATGACCATCGCTTCTTCAAGGGAAAATCCCTGCTTGAGCAAGGCCTTTTTTCTTTTTTTCTGGAAAACTGCGGCGATTATGACGCCAGTTATGGACACGGCGGGAATAACCATTGCCAGCCAGTAAATCATTTCATATGGCTTAACCTTGGCCAGCCATCCGCCGGCGAAGAATTTTCCGGCAAAGAAATCCGCCCCAAAAAGATAAGCTATTTTACCGGCCGCGCCGAACGCGATAATGGCCGTGATAAAAATCGCCAACTCCTTTTTGGTTTTCACGGCGCCAACCAGCTTTCGGCCGATTTTTGAAGAAACGAAAAGTTTAACCGCTTTGTAGAGCAAAGCCAGGAACCCAATTGCCAAAAGGATTCTGACCAGAACGAATCCCGTCTGGGCCGCCGGCATTCTGGCAAACCAGCCGGCCGCTCCGGCCGTGACAAGGATGCCCAAAAGAATCGCGGCTCGCCCCAGAAGCTGCATTGTGGTATGCTCGGATTTAAGGGTCGCTTCGTCAACCGGCGTTCCATCCGCCTTGAACCGCGGCACCGCTTCAACGGTCATCGCGTCGGCGACTATGTCCTGAAGGATATAGGCAAAAGGCATCATCAAAGCGGCAATGATGTACCACGATTCGGCACTTATATATTTCGTCATCATTTCCAGGCGGCCGGTCAGCCCTATCATAACCCCGAAGCTAAAAACCATCATAGCCGCGCCCAAGGCGACAAAACCGGCCTTAAAACGCCAGAAAAGGTCAACAAGGTGGCCGATAGGCATTTTAAACGCCCACCAGATTCCGGCCCAATAAGCGAGGACCGCCAAAAAATTGGCTTCAAGTCCCAAGACCTTGGTGACAAAAAAACTCTCCACCACTCCGGTCAGGCCCGATACCCCAGCCGCGAAATAAACCATCAGCGGCGGCAAGTAACTGATTCTGATTGACTTAATCGGCGCGACAAATTCGTTGGCCCAAATGGCTTTTGCCATTTTCAGGCGCGCGGCGAAAAACACTTTCAACGAGAACATCGTTAGTCCTCCTTTTATGGTATTTTCAAAGAACCCGGATAATATCTCTTGTCATCTCTTTATCACAGAATTTGACAAAAGTCAAGAAAAGAAGCAAAATAAAGGCGGAGAAACGATTCATCAAAAAATGGAGAAATTAAAAGAAAAATTACCGACCGGGGAATCCGCCGGCGAAATGCCGGAAAAATTCAACGACGACGCCGGCGCGCCTGACGATTGGGAAAAAGAACTGGAAGAAAAAAAGAAAGAACACCTTCAGGAAAAAAAGCTGAACAAACTGATTAAAAAGCTGGTCGAAGAAAAAGAAAACAGGCCCTACCGAAAAAAGAAATTCCAAATATGACGCGTCGCGCGCGCCGAATAATTTTTTGGGCGCTTTCCGCCCTTTTTATCGCCTTAAGCCCCTTGACGGTCTTCTATTCCAAGGGGTATCGTTTTGATTTCCAAAAATTGGAAGTGTTCAAAATCGGCGGCCTTAACCTTCAGGTTAAAACCGGCGGCGCCGAAATTTTCATCAACAACCGCCTACGGGCCCAGGCCGGCGGCCTCCTTTATTCCGGGAGTTTTTTCAAACTCCTGCCCAGAACCTACGACGTGCGCGTCGCCAAAGACAAGTATCATTCCTGGCAAAAAACCCTGGCGGTCAAGCCGAATCTCGTCACCGACGTTTACGACATCATTCTTTTCCCCGAAAACGCCGCGGCCAAGGAACTTGCAAGCGCGCCGGCCGACTTCTTTGCCTTTTCGCCGGACCGGCAAAAAATCCTCGCGGCGAAAACTGGCCGCGACGCCACCTCTTCCCTGCCCATTCTCAAAACGGCTCTCTTGGACGGCTCCGGAAACCCGATTGAAAATTTCGGCGATTTTTCCCTGAAATGGTTGAAAAACCCCCAATTAAAAATATTGTCCGCCCGCTGGCCGCAAAACGCCGAATCTTTTCTCCTGAAGGTTGAGGGCGACAAAAAAAATCAATGGCTGCTCGCGGTAAATCCCGCCAGAAACGAAACAGCCGGCAAGACGGGCGGTCCAAAAACCAAAAGCCGCGAATTGATTCTGCTCGGCGAAGAAATAAAAAAGAGCTTGGAGGCGGCCAAAAAAACGGGCGGTATTTACAAAATCAACGCTCCCCTGGACGAAATATTTTTCAATCCCCAAAATTCCAAAGAATTGCTTTTTCTGCTCAACGGCGAGATTTACGCCTTCAACGCGGAAACGAAAATCGTCAGAAACCCGAAAATCAACAACAATCCGACGCTCGACGTCTCATCGTTTCTCGCCGAAGAGAAAAACGTCTGGTGGCTGGACGAAAACGGAGTGGTAAAGAAAAACGACCTCAATGTCAATTTGATAAAAGAAATATTCAGAATTCCGGATTTCGCCTCCTCTTCCGCGGGCGGCTGCCGGTTTGTTTCTTGGGACGACACTTTCGGGATTAAAACCGAAACCGGGCTTTATCTTAATGCCAAAAGAGGCGGCGGAGAATTCATCGCGCTGAAAAGCCCGATAACTTTAGCCAGGTTTTCCCCGGACGGCAAAAAACTGCTTTATCTGAAAAACGGCGAGGCGGTTGTCCGGTTTCTTGAAGAGATAAAAACCGGAGACATAAAGAAAGCCGGGGACGAAGATGTTATCGCGTCGGGCGCCGGGGACGCGGCCTGGCATAAAACTTCCGATTATCTGGTGCTGGCCGGAGCGGATTCAATCAAAATCGCCGAGTTGGACGGCCGCTCGCGGCGCAACGTCTTTAAAATCGCGGAAACCGAACCGAAAATCGTCTTTTATAATCCCGACAACGAAAAAATTTATTTCCTTGGTTCGGACGGGATTTTAAAAACCGCGTCGCTGAGATAAATAGCGCGAAATTTCCTGAAAGAAAATTTCGCCTGTGCGCTCAAGCCAAACATAAAACCGCCCTCTCGGGCGGGCTTTATGTTTTCTCTTGGGTATTCAAATCCTCGCTAAGCCGCGGGATTGAAACGCTGTTCGGCTAAAAAATTACCTCTTCTGCCATTGGGGCGCCCGGCGGGCTTTTTTGAGGCCGTATTTGCGGCGCTCCTTTACCCGGGCGTCGCGGGTGAGATAACCGGACTTTTTCAACGCAACTCTATTTCGCGACCAATTCGTTAAGCTTTGCCATAGTTTTCGGCCCGACGGCGCCGTAGCCGGTAGTTTGAGGAGCGCCGGAGCAGACAATATTGTATTTGCACTGAAATCTTTGAACGGCTCTTTGGGTCATGACGTCAAAATAACCGTTGACCGCGCCTTCGGGATAAATCGTTTTGTCTTTGGCGAGAAATTCCTGAAGTTTTCTGACATCGTCGCCGGTTGACCCGAAAGAAAGGTTGCGGGCAAAAGCCGGCGCCGCGCCTGCCGCCAGGGCCTTCAAACGATTGCTCAATTCAAGGATTTTTTGGGCGATTTCCGCCAATCGCGGGGCAATTGAGGGGTCATTGGGCGATTCTTTTTTCAGCAACGCCAATTCCAGCAGCGATTTTTGGACATCCAGGATTTTCACCCGGAATTCCTGGATTTGGACCGGGGTCAATGATGGGGATGAGGGCGGCGGACTGACGGCCGGAGAAACGCCGATACTGCCAACCTGGTTTTGGGAGTCGCAGCAATTGCTTTTGGATTTCGCGAAGGTGCCGCAACTAACCGAACCCGTGGTCGCTCCAGCCAGGCAACTGAAATTGGCGGTTTTACCGCTGGAACCGGTCCAGACGCATTTGGCGCCGGCGGGCGTTCGCGGGAAAATGCAATCCAAATCAGCAGTGCCATAAGTGCAGGAAACTTTAAAAGAGGAATTTGCCGGAGCAGGATTGGGCGTCATTGAGCCGCTGACGAAGCTACGGGCATTGCAGGCGGAAGGAGCGGGAGTAACTATTATTTC
>CAZICC010000058.1:4889-5143 GCA_964537645.1 uncultured Candidatus Saccharibacteria bacterium
GCGAAGGCGGAGTGATAATCAATTCGTTGGAATAAAGGGAATTTTGATTGACGTTGTTGGTTCGGTTGTAAGCCATTACCCGGTAGTAGTAAGTGGTGAAGTATGAAAGATTGGCGTCCTGATAGCGGTTTTCGTTGATGCCCGTGACCGCAATCAAGGCATAAATGCCGTCTTTGCCGATTTTTCTTTCCAATTTGAAACCCATCTCGTTGTCGGAGTTGTCTTTCCAGACAAAAGTAACGGTTCTATCAACC
>CAZICC010000059.1:0-5052 GCA_964537645.1 uncultured Candidatus Saccharibacteria bacterium
GGAGCAAAACCTCAAAATTCATTGATGGCGAAATCCGAGCCGCCGTGAAAAAGATGGGGTTGGCGACGCAAAAAGACCTTAAGGCCCTGGAACGGAAGCTCGCCGGAAAAAGATAAGAATATTATCCTAATCAACGAATGAATATCCGAATTAACGAATATTCATATTTGTAATTCGTGGATTTGGATAAGAATTCGCAGATTCGGATAATACAATGATAAAAAAATTAATTTTGCCAATTTCGGGAATGCATTGCGCTTCCTGCGCCTTGACGATTGAAGAGGCGTTAAAAACGCTCTTCGGCGTTATAAGCGTTTCCGTCAACTACGCCTCAAAAAAGGCGTATATTGAGTATGATTCGCAGGCGGCGGATTTCGACCAGATAAAGAAAGCCGTGGAATCGGCCGGTTATAAAATTCCTGAAGAATTGGTGGTTTCGGAAACCATTTTGAGAGCCGTTGAGCCGGTTGAATCTTCGGCGGAAAGAATGCCGCCGAGCCGCGAAGGCCCGCCCGAACGACCGATATCGTTCGGGCGGGCGGGCATGGCTGACGAAGGGCACCAGCATATGACGGAGGCGGCGGGAATCGCGGTTTTGAAAAGGAAATTGATTTGGAGCGTCATTCTTTCCATTCTTGTTGGCATCGGCGCTTATGGCGCCGGCCTGCCGTTCCTTTCTTTCGCGCCCCAGCGTTTTCTCTGGATTATTATGTTTGTTTTGGCGACTCCCGTGGAATTTTGGGTCGGCTGGCAGTTTCACCGCGGCGCCTATCTTGGCGCGAAAAAATTCCGCGCCAACATGGATACCCTGGTGTCTGTCGGAACGTTAGCCGCTTACCTTTACAGCGTTGTAGTCACTTTTGCCCCGTCTTTCATCTCCCGGGCCGGAGTAAAATTGGATGTTTATTACGAGGTTGCCGTCGTCATTATCACTCTGATTATTTTGGGCAAATATCTGGAAGCTCGCGCCCAGGGTCGGGCCTCGGCGGCCATAAAAAAATTAATGAATTTGCAGGCGAAGACCGCCCGGGTGATAAGGAATGGCAACGAGACCGACATCCCGGTGGAAGAAGTCCTGGTCGGAGACATCATCATCGTCCGGCCGGGAGAAAAAATCCCCGTTGACGGCGTCATTATTGAAGGTTATTCGACGATTGACGAGTCAATGATTACCGGCGAATCAATGCCTGTTGACAAAAAACCCCATGACGAGGTCATCGGGGCCACCATTAACAAGACCGGTTCCTTTAAATTCAAGGCCATGAAAGTCGGAGCCGGCACGGTTTTGGCGCAAATAATAAAACTGGTGGAAGAAGCCCAGAGTTCCAAGGCGCCGATACAAAAAACCGCGGATAAAATCACCGGATATTTCGTTCCGGTAGTGGTGGCCGTCGCGATATTGACTTTCGCCCTTTGGTATGTTTTTGGGCCCGAACCGAAGTTCAATTTGGCCTTGATAAATTTCGTTGCCGTTTTAATCGTTGCCTGTCCCTGCGCCTTGGGGTTGGCTACGCCGACGGCCATCATGGTCGGCACCGGCAAAGCGGCCGAAAACGGCATCTTGATTCGGGACGCCGAAAGTTTGGAGGTCTTGGACAAGGTTAAAACCGTTGTCCTGGATAAAACCGGAACCATCACCAAGGGCGAGCCCAAAGTGAAAGAAGTGAAAGGCATTAAAGTGCCCCATTCGGAATTGCTGGCTTATGCCGTTTCGCTCGCGGCCTTGACTACCCATCCTTTGGACCAGGCGATAGTCGCTTACGGCAAGGAGCAAAAAATTGAGCCGCAAAGGGTCAGGAATTTTGAAGCAATTCCCGGCAAGGGCATTAAAGGCGAGATTGACGGCGAAATCTACTGGCTGGGCAACCGGAAATTGATTGATTCGGCGAAAATCAACATCAGTTCCAAAATAAACGAAGAAATAAAAACTTTGGAACGCGAAGGAAACAGCATTTCCGTTTTGGGAGCGCGCTCATCGGTTCTGGGGATAGTAGCTTTGGCCGATTCCCTCAAAGAAGGGTCGGTCGAGACCATAGCTTTGCTGAAAAAAATGAAAATCGGAGTGATGATGATAACCGGAGACAACGAGACGACGGCGCGGGCTATCGGCAAAGAGGCGGGCATAGGTGAAATCCTTGCCGAAGTCCTGCCCCAGGATAAAGAGAAGGAAATAGAAAAACTCCAGGACCAGGGTAAGCTGGTGGCTATGGTCGGTGACGGCATCAATGACGCGCCGGCGTTGGCGCAGGCCGATGTGGGCATAGCCATCGGCACCGGCGCGGACGTGGCGATTGAGTCCGGCGACATAACTTTGATTTCCGGCGACTTGCGCGGAGTGGTCAAGGCCATCAGGATTTCCCGCCAGACCCTTCGCAATATCAAAGAAAATCTCTTCTGGGCCTACGTTTACAATCTGGCCCTTATTCCGGTTGCCGCCGGCATTCTTTATCCTTTGTGGGGGGTTTTATTGAGTCCCATATTCGCCTCCGCCGCAATGGCTTTTTCCTCGCTTTCGGTGGTTTTAAATTCATTGAGATTAAAGAGGATAAAATTGAATTTTTAAAGCGAGAAAGTAGAAAGTAGAAAACAGAAAAAACTTCTAGATTCTATTTTCTAAATTCTAGATTCTTATTTTTATGATCAAAATCTATTCCACGTCGACTTGTCCTTACTGCCACATGGTAAAGGAATTTTTTGACGAGCAAAAGATTGAGTACAAGGAATTCAATGTGGCCGAGGACGCCAAAGCCCGGGAGGAGATGATTGAAAAGTCCGGGCAAATGGGCGTGCCGGTGATTGACGTTGACGGCGAAATCGTGATTGGATTCGACAAGGCGAAGCTCATGAAATTGCTTAAAATTAAAGAGTAATCCGACTAACGACTGACAACTAACGACCGACAATAAAAATTTAAGATGGAAGTCGTAAGTTGTAAGTAGTAAGTCGCAAGTCAATCATCTACGATTTAATCATTTTGGGCGGCGGACCGGCCGGCGCGGCCGCGGGAATTTACGCCGCCAGAAAGAAAATCAACTTTATTTTGTTGACCGATACCTTCGGGGGACAATCGGTTGTTTCTGACGACATCCAGAATTGGCCGGGCATTCCTCATATTTCCGGCTGGGATTTGGCCAAACGTTTCAAGGAACATCTGGAAGCCGCCGGCGCGGATTTCAAAGATGGAGTGAAAATAAGCGGTTTGAAAAGGATTAATGGCGGATTTGAGATTGCGGCCGAGTCGGGTGAAACTTATGGGGCCAAAACGATTTTGGTCGCGTTGGGTTCCAGCCGGAAAAAACTCGGCATTCCGGGCGAGACGCAGTTTAACGGCAAGGGCGTTTTTTACTGCGCCATTTGCGACGCGCCGCTGATGAAGGACAAGGCCGCGGCCGTGGTGGGCGGAGGCAACGCGGCAGTCGGCGCGGTCATTGACCTTCTGGAATACGCCTCTAAAATTTATCTCTTGGTCCGCTCGGATTCATTGAAAGCCGATACCGTCGCGGTTGACCAGATAAAAAAACATCCCAAGGTGGAAATTATTTTTAACGCCGAACCGCGGGAAATAAAAGGAGAGAAATTTGTCAATTCCCTGGTTTATTTCGATAAAATCGGCGCCGAAACCAAAGAAATAAAACTGGACGGCGTTTTCGTGGAAATCGGTTCCCGGCCCAATGCCGAAATTTTCAAAGATTTATTGAAACTAAACGAAAAGGGCGAAATTATTGTTGGTTGCAAGACCAAAGAAACGAGCGTGGAAGGCGTTTGGGCCGCCGGCGACATTACAGATTGCCTTTATAAACAGAATGCCATTTCCATGGGCGACGGCGTCGTCGCCTTGCTGAACATTTACGATTATTTAAAAACAATTTAACCAACAACTGACAATTGACAACTAACGACATTTTTAATTTTTGTCGTAAGTTGTAAGTCGTAAGTTGCAAGTTATTTATGCGTATCGCAATCAACGGTTTCGGCCGCATCGGAAGGACTTTCTTCCGCTTGGCTTTCGGCCGGCCGGAACTGGAAATCATCGCCATCAACGACTTGGGCGATTTGGATAATCTCGCTTATTTGTTGGAATACGATTCGGTTTACCGGCGATTTGACAAAGAGGTTAAAACCGAAAAAGGCGAAAAAAATTATCTGATAGTGGGCGGCAAAAAGACGGTTTTTCTACAGGAAAAAGACCCGGCAAAGCTTCCCTGGAAGGCGTTGGCTATTGACGTGACGGTGGAATCAACCGGCGCCTTTGAGTCGTATGAAAAAGCCGGCGCCCATATCGCCGCCGGCGCCAAGCGCGTCGTGATTTCCGCGCCGTCCAAAGGAGGAGGAGAAGGAGGGAAAACCGTGCTTTTGGGCATAAACGAAGACGATTTCAAAACGTGCAAGATTTCTTCCAACGGCTCTTGCACCACCAACGCTGTTCATCCGGTGGCGCAAATAATGTTTGAAAATCCCGGCGTGAAAAAAGCGCTTTTAAATACAATTCATGCTTACACCGCTACCCAAAAAACCGTTGACGGTCCGGACGCCAAGGATTGGCGCCGCGGCCGGGCCGCGGCGGTTAATATGGTGCCTTCAACCACCGGCGCGGCCATTTCCGTCACCGAAGCTGTCAAGGGCCTTAAAGGGCTTTTTGACGGCATTGCCATTCGGGTGCCGATGGTTACCGGCTCTTTGGCGGATTTCACTTTCGTGTCGGCCCGACCGACGAGCGTTGAGGAAATCAACCAGATTTTCCGGGACGCCGCCAAAAGCCCGCGCTGGAAAGGAATCCTGAAAGTCGTTGAAGAGCCGATAGTTTCTTCCGACATTATCGGCGAAACTCACGCTTCCGTTGTTGACCTTTCATTTACCAAAGTCGTTGACGGCGACCTCGTTAAAGTTCTTGCCTGGTACGATAACGAATGGGGATATTCGGCGATGCTGGTGGAGCACGTGATAAAAGCCGGACAGAGCATCAAGTAATTATGTGGATAACTCATTTTTTTTCACCTTTAAATGTAAGAATTCCGAGCGTTGTTTACACTTTTCGTCCTTTTCGGATAAAGT
>CAZICC010000060.1:0-5005 GCA_964537645.1 uncultured Candidatus Saccharibacteria bacterium
GGCGGGGAAAAGATAGACATCATTGAATGGTCGGAAGAGCCGTCCAAGTTCATCGCCAACGCCCTTTCGCCGGCGAAAGTGAAAGAAACGGAAATAAACGAGAAAAGGCGCGAGGCCAAAGTTTATGTTCCCGAAGACCAGTTGTCGCTGGCTATAGGTAAAGGAGGGCAAAACGTCCGATTAGCGGCGAAACTGACCGGTTGGAAGATTGATGTGGTCGGCGCCGCAAAGGTTTTGGTCGGCGAGGGAGCCGACGGCGAAGCGGAAAAACCGGAGACCGGAGCGGCCGAAGCCAAACTGGAAGATTTGGAAGGCGTGGGTCCAAAAGTGGCCGCGGCTTTGCGGGCCGCGGGTTGCGAGACTCCCGGGGATTTGGCGAAATTGACGGTTGACGACCTGAGAAAAATAGAGGGCATCGGCAAAAAAACCGCCGAAAAAATTCTGGAATCGGCGAAGAAAATCGCGGCCGCATAAAACAATGATTAAATCGGAGATTAAAAAACTGTCCCGGGCAATGATTGAAATTTTAGTGGAAGTGCCTCAAAGCGAGATGGCGGGTTTTTGGGATTTGGCGGGTCAAAAACTAGCCGAGAATTTGGCGGTCAAGGGTTTCCGGCCCGGAAAAGCTCCCCGGGACATCGTGGAACGCGTCGCGGGAACCGAAAATTTTTTCAACAAGGCGGCGGAACTGGCGGCGGAGAAGACATACAAAGAAATCGTCAAAGAAAACAATCTTGAACCCATCGGACCGCCGGAAATAACCGTTTTGAAAATTTCTCCGGACGATGATTTTGTTTATAAATTAAAAGTGGCGGTTCTGCCCGAGGTTGTTTTGCCGGATTACGAAAATTTGGTCAAATCAATGGCTTCCAAGCCCCAAAAAGTGGAATCTGGGGAAATCGAGGACGCCTTGAAATGGCTCCGTTCCAGCCGGGCGAAAACAGCCGGAGTCCAGAGGCCGGCGAAGCTTGGAGACTTGGTGGAAATTGATTTTGAAATACGCCTCGCGGGCGTCAAATTGGAAAACATCTCGTCCAAAAACCAACCCATGATTCTGGGCGAAGGCCGCTTCGTTCCCGGCCTTGAAGAAAACCTCGTAGGGATGAAAACGGGCGAGGAAAAGGAGTTTTCTTTGAAAATTCCCGATAAATTCTGGGAAAAAAACTTGGCCGGGAAAACCGCTGATTTCAAGGTGAAAATGGGGCCGGTGAAAGAAAGAGAGCTGCCCGAAATTAACGACGATTTCGCCCGGTCCATCGGAAATTTTGACGGCTTGCAAGCGCTCGAGAAAAGCATCCGCGAAGGGCTTTTGGAAGAAAAGGAAGCGAAAGAAAAAGAAAGATTCAGGATAGAAATGGCGGACAAAATAGCCGCCGAGATAAAATGGGACTTGCCGGACGTCCTTATTGAAGCCGAAGTCCGCAAAATGATTCGCGAATTGAGCGTGGATTCGGAAAGCCGCGGCCTGGCATTCGACGATTACCTGGCGCAAATCAAAAAAACCGTTCCGGAATTGGAGCGCGAATTCGGGGAGCCGGCCCGGCGGCGGGTGAAAATCGCTTTGGTCTTGAGGGCCTTGGCCAAAGCCGAGAAAATTGAGCCGGATTCCGGAGAAGTGGAAGAAAAAATGAACGAGGTTTTGAAAATGTGTCCCGACGCGAAAACCGCCAAAAAAGACGTCAACCTCCCGGAACTTTACGAAAGGACGGTCGGCGTTTTGACTAACGAAAAAGTTTTTGAATATTTGGAATCGTTAAGCAATAAAAATTAAAATGGAATTAAAATCCGCGAAAATTCAAAAGAGCGGCGAAAAAGCGGAGCGGGAAGACGAACCGCGCTTTCCCGAATCTTTTGAACTTTTCATTGAATCCATGAATTTGACTCCGATGGTCATTGAAAAATCGCCTTTCGGCGAGCGGGCCTACGACATTTATTCGCGCCTGCTCAAAGAAAGGATTATATTTTTGGGCGGCCCGATTATTGACCCGGTGGCCAATTCCGTCATCGCCCAGATGCTTTTTTTGGAACACGAAGATCCGAAAAAAGACATCCATTTTTACGTCAATTCGCCCGGCGGGGTCGTGACTTCCGCTTTGGCAATTTACGACACCATGCAATACGTGAAATGCGACATCTCCACCATTTGCATCGGAATGGCCGCTTCGGGAGCGGCGATTTTGCTCGCGGCCGGAAAGAAAGGAAAGCGGTTCATCCTGCCGAACGCCGAAGTGATGCTCCACCAGGTTATGGGCGGAGCCGAGGGGCAAGCCATTGAGATAGAAATTTCGGCCAAGCACATCATCCAGGTCAAAAACCGGATTAACCAGATTTTGGCCAGGCATACCGGAAAATCATTGTCGCAGGTGGAAAAGGATACGGACCGCGATTTTTACCTCGGTCCCGAAGAAGCCAAAACATACGGTATCATTGACCAGGTCATAAAGACGAAGAAGTAAAAAGTTAGCGCAAACAATAATAAAAACCGGTCGCCTTAGGCGACCGGTTTTTATTATGTCCGTTTATTTTTATTAGTAAGGAACCGTTTTCCCGTCGGTAGTGCGGATGCGGGTTATCGTTTCTTCGATGGTCAGGACGCGGATTTCGTCCAGGTTCGCGCGGGTGATAACGCCCTCCATGGTAATCTGATAAATCGGGCAGCCGCGGCTAGCCAGGGCTTCGGCTTCGCCGAATACGCCGGCGCCCCAGGCACCATCACGGAAAGGAAGGAATATGCCGGCTTGGCATTTGGGCAGGACTTTCTTAAAATAATAATCCATGCCTTTTCCCGTCGTTTCTTTCCATTGGCGGTATCCCTCCTGGTGGCGCGGTTGGTTGGGATTTTCAATATCCCAATCAGGGAAAGTGGCGGCAACTTTTTCTACCAGCAGGGCTTCAAGGTCCGTGTTATAGACGTTGATCGGCCGTCCGAAGTATATTTTAGGTTTCATTTTTGATAACCTTTTTAAAGGACTTGGTTTTGGTTTTCTACTGAAATGATAGTTTTTTTTCTGAGAAAGTCAACCCCGGCTGCAGCCGGGGTTGACTTTTAATTCGGGAGCGGGCGAGCAGAATCGAACTGCCGTCTCGACCTTGGCAAGGTCGCATAATAGCCACTATACGACGCCCGCGCCGATTGTAATTTTTCCGTCTCATATATTATAATTAAGAAAAAGGTTAAAAGTCAAACATGGAAAATTACGTTTTGCCGGAATTGCCTTTCGGATTTAAAGATTTGGAGCCGTATATTTCCGAGGGGCAGCTGAAAATCCATTACGAAAAGCACCATCGGGCCTACGTTGAGGCCGCCAACGCCGGCCTGGAAAAGCTGGCGAACGCCCGAAAAGAGGGAATGGATATTGACATAAAGGCCTTGATGAAGGACTTGTCTTTCAATATCGGAGGATATTTGCTCCATACTTTGTTCTGGGGCAATTTGGCGCCGGCCGGCAAATGCGGCGGCGAGCCGTCCGGCGCGCTGGCCAGGGCGATTAAAAAAGAATTCGGCGGTTTTGAGAGGTTCAAAAAAGAATTCAGCCAGGCGGCCCGAAGCGTGGAAGGTTCGGGTTGGGCGGCGCTGGTTTACAGCCGGGAATTGAATCGTCCGATGATAACGCAGATTGAAAAACACAACGCCAATGTTTTTCCGGCGCACGCGATTTTGATGGTTCTGGACGTCTTCGAGCACGCCTATTATATTGATTACAAAAACGACCGGGCCAAATTCATAGAGGCGTTTTGGAGTATCGTTAACTGGGAAGAAGCGGAAAGAAGGTTTGAAGCGGCATTGAAATAACGGAAAAATGATTTAGGCGGAAAATTTCAAAACCCTTAGCGATTGCTAAGGGTTTTTGGTCCGCAAGAATTTCGGTGCCGGGCCCCAGAATCGAACTGGGTACGCCTGCCTTTTCAGGGCAGCGCTCTACCAGTGAGCTAGCCCGGCATGAGAAGGCGGTTTTCCTAATAAAATATATTGTAGCAAAATTTAAAAGTTTGGCAACCCCGCACCGAACCGTGTCAAATTTTTCTTTGATTAATTGTCTTTTGGAAAGGGATTTTTTTTAAACCCTGTTTTTCAGCCGGCAGTAGAGGTTTTCAACCCGTCTTTTGACTTCTTCCAGCGGGCAGTCGGTATTGATGGCGAAATCGGCGCGCCTGACTTTTTCTCCGGCGGGCATTTGCCGGCGGAGCCGCTTGGCGATTTCCTCGTCGGTCATGTTCCGCGTTTCGCGGAGCCGCCGGTATTGTTCGGCCTCGCCGCAGGTGACGACAATGACGGCGTCGAAAAAATTTTCCCAGGCGAAACCGTTGTCAATTTCGCGGCGGATTTTCAGACCGTGCCAGCCGGTCTCAAAGATTAGCGCCGCCTCAACCAGAAAAAAGGAAATTCCCGGTCGGGGACTGGTCATTTCCAGGATTTTTTGCCGCGCCAGGGGATGGATGAAATCTTCCAACTTCATCAGGGTCCGGCGGTCGCTGAAAACCAGGCGGCCGAGTTTCTTGGTGTCCAGCCGGCCGTCGGTGAAAACTTCCGGACCGAAAAGTTTTTCCAGTTCCAACCGGTTTTCTTCGGAGCGCAGCAATTCCTTGGCGATTTTGTCGGCGTCAATGACGGCAACGTCGCCGAATTCGCTAAAAAATTTGGCCACGGTGCTTTTCCCGCAGCCCATATTGCCGGTCAGTCCGTAAACGGGAGTTTGTTCAAACATCTATTATTCTCCTTTGTAAAAAACGTATTATCACCAGAATTTTACAAAAATTTTCATGTCGCTTTTTAATTTTAAAAAATCCTGCGTGTAACGTTAGGCATATCCGAAGTTTTTGTTTATCTTCCTTGATTTATATAAAAGAAAAGAGAAACAAAAATTCAGGTGAGCCCAAAGGGCAAACCTTTTATGTTGTGTTAGGCGATGCGGCGGCGGTATTTTTATTTATTCAAGTTTTGTTCCACACTCACCGCAAAACCTCGTTCCAAACGGATTTTGAGCGCCGCATTTCGAGCATTTGA
>CAZICC010000061.1:0-4976 GCA_964537645.1 uncultured Candidatus Saccharibacteria bacterium
CTTACACCCACGCCTGCTTTTACGTCTACTCCGAACGTGACGCCCGCGCCAACTTCAACACCCGCGCCGATAATTACTTCAATACCCACTCCGACGCCTTTGCCAACCGGCGGAACAAGCCCGACTTCAACGCCCCGGCCGGTTTATTCGCGCTTGGTCGTGATCAACGAATTTTTGCCGAATCCGGCCGGCGACGACAGCCAGAGCGAATGGATAGAACTGTTCAACGAAGGAGACGAACAGGTGGATTTGGCCGGCTGGAAATTAGCCGACAAGACCTCCAAATTCGCCATTCCCAAAAACACCGCAATCGGCGCCAAATCGTTTTTGGTTTTTTACCGGCCAGACACCAAATTGAGCATCAATAACGACGGTGAAATTTTAAGCTTGATTGACCCCAACGGCGATTTGGCTTTCAAGGTCAGTTATGACGACAAGGCGCCCGAAGGCCAGTCGTTGGCGCGCCAGCCGGACGGAAAGTGGAAATGGTCGGGCGCGCCCACTTCCGGAAGCCAAAATGTCATAAAAACAGCCGAAATTTCCAAGCCGTCAAAAAGGGCTTCTCCGCCGGCCAGGGAAGAATCAGCCGGCTTGCCGGAAGAAGAAAATCAAATAATCGGCCAAAATCTGGCCGCCGTCGGTTCTCCCCGGCAAAATTACAAAATCGCCGGCGCCGCGGCTTTGCTCGGTCTTTTTTCGGTCGCCGGAGTTTTGTTGTTAAAAAAATTTTTGGTTTGAAATTTTTATTTTAGATTTTATTTTATATTGTCATTTTGAATTTTGATTTTTGAATTTTGAATTCATTTTATGTCCGGTCATTCAAAGTGGTCACAAATAAAATTCAAAAAAGCCGTAACCGACGCCAGAAAAAGCAAGCTTTGGTCAAAAGTCGCCGCCCAGATTATCATCGCGGCGCGAGAAAAAGGCGGCGACCCGGGCGCCAACGCGACCCTGAAGGCGCTTATAGACAAGGCCAAGGCCGTCAACATGCCCAACGACAACATTGAGCGGGCGATAAAGCGGGGAACCGGCGAGCTGGCGGGCGAAAGGATGGAAGAAATGCTTTACGAGGCCTACGGGCCCGGAGGCGCGGCAATTTTGGTGGAAGCGATTACGGACAACAAAAACCGGACCACGGCCGAAATCAAGCGCATTTTAAATGAACGCGGCGGCAAGCTGGCCGAGGGCGGCAGCGTCAAATGGATGTTCAAAAAGAATTACGAATTAAGAATCGCGAATTATGAAAAGAATTTAAAAGAGGAAATTGAATTGGCGGCCATCGAGGAGGGCGCCGAAGACATCAAGGAAAAAGACGGCGAGCTGGTCATTCGCGCGTCCGTCGACAATATTGAAAAAATAAAGAACAAATTGAGTCAAAAAAGTCTGAAAATGGAGGGGCCGGAGCCGGATTACGTTCCCCAAAATCCCGTCGCCCCCGACGAGGAAAACCGGAAAAAACTGGAAGCGCTTTTTGAAGCCCTTGACGAGCAAAACGAAGTTGAAGAAATTTATTCCAATATAGAATAACTAACGGCCGACAACCAACAACTAACAGCAGGTTTTAAAATCGTTGTAAGTCGTAAGTTGTCAGTCGTAAAGTTAAATTTGTGGTAATTTTAGGCATTGATCCCGGAATCGGCATTACCGGTTTCGGGATAATAGAGAAAAAGGAAAACAATCTGAAAGTTTTGGATTTCGGCTGCGTCAAGACGTCCAAAAACGAAACGCTCGGACGGCGGCTTAAGGCCATTCATCAAGGCGTGAAAAAATTGATTAAGGGGTTTAAGCCCGACCTGGCGGCGGCCGAATCGCTTTTCTTTTTCAAGAATTTAAAAACCGCCATTGCCGTCAGCCAGGCTCGGGGCGTTGTGGTTCTCGCGGCCGAAGAAGCCGGCGTTTCGTTTTGCGAATTCACGCCCCTGGAAGTCAAGCAGGCGGTGTCCGGCTACGGCCGGGCGGAAAAGCAGCAGGTCCAAAAAATGGTGAAATTGCTGCTGAATTTGAAGGAAATTCCCCGGCCCGACGACGCCGCCGACGCCCTGGCAATAGCCGTTTGCGCCGCCAATACTTATCCACACAAATAAGGGGTTGACATTTCCAAAAAGATAAAATAATATGGATTATCGCGGCGAAAATCCACGCTTGGCGCCGACATTAATAATTAAATATTAAAAAACATGTACGAAGCAGATTTTATCGACGAGAAAGACGTTGATATGGATGAAGACGCCGAAGAAATGGAAGACCTCGAGGAAGGAGCCGAAGAGGAATCTCCCGCGGAAGAACCAGCGGAATCGGAAGAGGCCTAGCGACTGCGACAAAAATATCTCGGATATAACCGGTTCACTCGGCCAAAGAGAAAAATAAAGTTTTTCTCTTTTCCCTTGTTGCCGATTATAAAAAACCCTTCAGTCAACTGAAGGGTTTTGTTATCTTATTTTCGCGAATTTTCTTTTGCCGGTTTTGACGACCATTCCGGCTTGGGGCGAAACGGTTTTTCGCCAATCGGTTACCTTTTCTTTGTTGATTTCCACGCCGCCCTGCAGTATCAATCTTTTGGCCTCCGACTTGGAGGGAACGAGTTTTGTTTTCACGAGAAGGTCAAGAATGCCCGTTTTCCCCCTGATTTCAAAGGCGGGAACGTCCCGGGGCAATTTTTTGGCCTTGAATACCCGTTCAAATTCTTCTTCGGCTTCCCGGGCCGCGTTCTTTGAATGGTAGAGGGCGACGATTTCCCTCGCCAGGCGCATTTTCAGCTCTTTGGGATTTTTGCGGGCGAGGTCGGTTTTCATCGCGGAAATTTCCCCGGCTTTCAGGTCCGTGCAAAGTTCAAAATAAGGCAGGATTAGTTCGTCCGGAAGGGACATCGTTTTCCCGTACATTTCGGCCGGCCCTTCCAGTATCCCGACGTAATTATTCAGGGATTTGGACATTTTTTCTTTGCCGTCGGTGCCGACGAGTATGGGCGTCATCACTATGTCTTGTTCGCGTTGCCCGTAGGCGCGCTGGATGTCCCGTCCGACAAGCAGGTTGAATTTCTGTTCAATTCCGCCGAATTCCACGTCGGCTTTGATGGCCACCGAATCGTAGCCCTGCAGCAGAGGATAAAGCATTTCATGGATGCTGAAAGGCGCGTCGCGCCGCAGCCGCTCCCGGAAAGTTTCCCGGGCCAGCATCTGCTTGACGGTGTATTTGGAGCACAGGGAAAAAACCGTTTGCAGGTTGAATTTTCCAAACCATTCGGCCTGATAACGGATTTCGGTTTTTTTTTCGTCCAGAATTTTGAATATTTGCTTCAGGTAATCTTTGGCGAAATCCAGGACTTTTTCGTGCGAAAGCGACGGCCGGGTTTTGTCTTGTCCCGAGGGGTCGCCGATTTGGGCCGTGTAATCCCCTATGATTATCACGACCTTGTGGCCGGCGTTTTGCCATCGTTTGAGGCAACGCAAAGGCACCATGTGCCCCAGGTGCAGGTCGTAGCCGGTCGGGTCAATTCCCAGTTTCAGGCGCAAAACTTCGCCGGCTTCCAGGCGGCGGCGCAAATGTTCGCGGACGATGACTTCGCTCACTCCCCGCGTCAAAAGTTCTTCCGTTTGTTTTTTTTCGGTTTTGGATTTCATCTTATTTAATTTTACCCGAATGGGCGGTGGCTGGCAAGCAAAAACCCCGATGGATATCATCCGGCAGGGTTGATTTTTATCCCGCGTTTTTACTAGTAAAAACGCGGGACGAGGCTCAAAGAACGAGAGCGGCCAGGAAAAAAATCAAAGCCGCCAAAATGGCGTAGATTGAGAGATCCTTCTGGATTTCTGAAACCGCCGTTTTGTATTTCGGGTCGCTGGCCAGGATTTTCAAGTCGTCGGGGCCTTCTATTTGCAGGTATTCGGCTCCGAGTTTTTGGCTGAGTTCCGATAAAAAAACGTCGTCGCGCCGAGAAATTTGAATTACGCCGTTGTAATCCTCTTCGTGGCCGATGAAATTCCAATTATTGTCGAATTTCGGTATCGGTCCACCCGAAGGCGTGCCTATGCCGACGACGACGAATTTCAGATTTAGCCCTTTGAAGAATTCCTCGGAAATGAAAATTTTCGTTTCATTTTCCCGCGGCGTGTTCCAAGACGCCGTCAAGATTCGTTTCTCGTCGTTCTTTCGATAAGGAGAATGGATTGGAACGGGATAAACGGCAGGAGATTTGTTTTCTTCGCCGTCGGTGATGAGGATTATTGTCAGGTTGTCGCCAAGAAATTCCTGGTGGTCTTTGATGTAACCGATGAGATTGACTATGGACATTTGCACGGCAGAGCCGCTTTGCCACGCCTGGCTCCAACTGATCCAATCAATCAACTGTTTTAATTCTTCCCTGGAAGCGCCTACCATTTGCGGGAAAGTTCTTGCCAAATTGATGTCATCCGCTTTATAGAAGTATCCGGCAAAAGTCACCAGGCCGAGGCGCGCTTCCGGCGGCAGTTCGTCCAGCAGGTTTTTGAGCGCCGTTCGCGCCATTTTCAGGCGGCTGCAGGGTTTGCCGTCCAGGCGGCAATCTTCAACCGACATGCTTCGGGACAAATCCAACAGAACCAGAAAGTTTTGATGGAAATCGGGTCTTGTCACCGCCGGCCGGCCGAGGGCTAAAACCAGGAAAATCAGCGTCAAGCCCAAAAAGAAAAGTTTAACGGCTGATGCCGCATTGCCGCGAAGCCGGGAAAACAGCTCCGCCCGACTTCGCCGCAAAAACAGTTCGAATCTCTTTCTTAAAATGAAATGAATAATCAGGCCCGCGGTTACGAGCAGGCCTGCCGGCAACAGAAGATACAGATTTTCCGGTGAAATGAATTTCAATGTTTCCATCGCGTCTCCTTGTTTTTCCGCAGATTTGGCGAAGGATGGCTTAAGGCAATCCGCTGGCGGGAGGCGGATTTATATCGGGTTGATTGCTCTCGGATTTTTGCTCTTTTTGCTGTTCGGATTCTTCCTGG
>CAZICC010000062.1:0-3262 GCA_964537645.1 uncultured Candidatus Saccharibacteria bacterium
GCGGGGAACCATCCGCCCAAGCCCAAGGTAACCGCGAGAAAGAAAAAAACCGGAGCGCTAACTTTGGAAGAAATCCTTCTTGATCGGAAAAACCAAGAGGCGCAAATTGAAGAGAAAATAACCCTTTTTGAAGAAGCGCCGCTTGACTGCCGCCATCCGCGTCCGGAAAGAAAAATCGGAGCGCGCGCCCCCTCTTCTGCCGGCCGCGTCACTTTAATCGCGGCGAAAATCGCCGCCCGCATCGCCTCAACGGCCAGCAAAAAACGATTGATTGCCGCCTTGCCGCCGATCGCGTTCGGGAAAAAAAGCGTCCTGAAAAAAATTTACCTTTGCGCCTCCATCGTTTTCGCGGCGATTCTGGCGACGCTTATCGCCAAAGACGGAATTTTCAGAAAAGAAATAACCGTTGACCACTCGACGCGCCTAATCTCGGAGGCGCGACAAAAAATTGAAGAGTCGGACGGGGCTTTAATCGTTAAAAAAACCGATTCGGCCCTGAAAAGTCTGGCCGAAGCCCAAATATTGGTAAAGACCGTTCTGCAGACGCATCTGGCGGGACGGCAAATTTCCGGCGGCGCTCTTGACGAAGCGGTGAAATTGGCGGCGGAAATCAGGCAAAAAATACTCAAATTGGAATCCCGAGCAACGAAGAAAAAATAACGGCGGACAAAAAAACCCCGCCCTTTTGGCGATGAATTAAATTTACTCCTTGCCAAAAGGGCGGGGTTTATTCTATTTAAGCTCAACTGCCGCGCCGGCTTCTTCCAGTTTCTTTTTTAATTCTTCGGCCTCCGCCCTGGAAACACGCCCTCTTTGACGACCTGCGGCGCTCCGTCAACCAAATCCTTCGCCTCTTTCAGTCCTTTGCCGGTCAATTCCCGAACCACCTTTATCACCTGGATTTTTTGCGCTCCGGCGTCTTTGAGAACGACATTAAAAGCGGTTTTTTCTTCGGCTCCGACGTTCGCCTCCGACGAAGTCGGAGTCCCGACCGCAAGCGTCGGGACCGCTTGCATCGCCGAAACGCCGAATTTGTCTTCAAGCGCCCTGACGAGTTCGGAAATTTCCAAGGCGTTAAGCCCCTCCACTTCTTTCACTATTTTTTCTATTTTCTCATTCATATTTTTATTCGCGGATTTCCACGGATATCTGACGGAATCTCTCTGATGGCTGACGGATTTTCACGGAAAATTTTCCGCGATATTCCGTTTGATATCCGTGTTATTTCCGTATTTTACTTAAGACGCAAACCAAATTGCGCAAATTCGCCTGCAAAACGCCCGCCAAATTAACGAGGGGCGCCTGAACGGCCCGCGCCAGCCCCGCCAAAAGGTCGCGCCGACAAGGCAATTTCGCCAAAGTCGCGATGTCGGCCGCGGCGAGAAACTTGCCGTCCAAAATTCCACCCAATATCTTCAACGCTTCGGCTTCGGAAAAAGCGTTCGCGGCCTTGCAGGTTTCCGCAATGTCGCCGCCGAAAATCACCGAAACCGGAGTTTTGCTTTCCGGCCCGACGACGGCACCCGCGGCCGGATTTTTCAGGGCCCGACGCATCAACGTTTTTTTCGCCACCTTGAAAGCGGCGCCCAGTTTTTTTATTTTTTGGCGGAATTCGCGGGTTTTGGCAACCGAAAGCCCGGTGAAATCGGCGAAAATCAGCGAATCGGATTTAGCGAATTTTTCCTGAAGCCCGACAACGACTTTTTCTTTTTGAGCGCGTGTTAACGGCATAAATTTAACTTACGACTTACCACTTACAACTTACGACTGCCGTTAGTTATTAGTCGTTTGTCGTTAGTCAAAATAAAACGACCTTTGAAGGCCGCCGGCAATATATTAATCAACAACCGACGACCGATAACTAACGACAAAATGCCGTAAGTCGTTCGTTGTAAGTTGTTAGTTAATATCGCCTCGATGGGACTTAATCCCTTGGGGATGCCCATTGTCTGCGGCTTTTCTTAACTTTAATCCCTCACGTCAATATTGTCAAGCCGGGCGAAGTCGCGTTACGTGGTCAATCCTAAACTCCTGAAAGTGCCAATCATCTCCAGTCGGAATTTATCAATCTCTTCCCTGGCAATTTCGTCAAGATTCGGCAGTTTGGTTTCCAAAAAAGCGTAAACCGCTTCAAAATCATCGCCCTTCCGGGCGAGCAGCCGGTCCAATTCCTCTTTCCCGGATTCGGGAAGTTCCCGCAATACCCGCATAATGATGTCTTTCTGGACGAGGCCTCCCCATTTCATCACCAAGTCAATCTTCATGGGTTCCGGCAAATCGTTAAGACCCAGTTCGGTTATCAAATCTTGGACAACTAATTTCATTGGTTTAACTAACGACTGACAACCAACGACTAACAACTGTCGTGAGTTGTAAGTTATAAGTTGTAAGTTAAATTATTCCCGCTTAATAAACTGCTTCAAATATTCTTCAATGGTCAGAGATTTGTCAAATTCGGTCGGGTTGGTATTCTTGACGAATTCCGCCAGTTTCAATTGCCGGCCGTATTCCGAGGCGCCGTAAACGCCGTCATGGGGCAAATCAATCGTGACGGCTTCGTCGCCGCGCCATTTTTCCCATCCGCCGGCCGTTTCCTCAAGGAATTTTCCGACGGTGACGTTTTTAATGGCGAGATATTCGGCGGGCCGCAGGTTGCTCGGAGCCAAAATTTCCGTAATGTCGTTATAAATCCGCAATCGGTCGACGTGAAATTTTTTAAGCGCTTCGGCCGCCTCGGCGGTTTCCCGCTCGCCCAAAATATCTAATTCCGCGGCTTTCTCGTCGTAATAATAGCGGAGTTCATGTAATTCTTCCTCGCTTAATGGCGGCATTTTTTGATAATCTTCCCAACTTTCCCGGATTTGAATCTCGGCCAATTCCCGCTCCTCTTGAGCCAAGCCGCGAAGGTAATTTTCCGCGGAAAACGGTTCTTGACCTTCGCCAAGAAGCGCTTCCAACCGCTTGCCTCCCAGAATCTCGGCTACCTTCCCCGAAGTCAAGCGTTCACCGGGATGATTTTTAAGCCATTCGGAAATCAATTCGTTGTTATGATTAATGTGCGCCAACTCGCCGGCTGAAAGTTTTTCGGCCTCTTCCACGGCTTTCAAAAATTCCTCTTTTATTTTCAAAGTCGCTTCGTCTTCTATTAAAATCTTGGCGAAATCTATTTTTTGGCCCGCAATCAGTTTGTCGGGGTCGGTTAATCCGAATTTTTCCGGGTTTTCCGCCAGTTAATTGACCGGGATATCTTCTAGACACGTCC
>CAZICC010000062.1:3272-4731 GCA_964537645.1 uncultured Candidatus Saccharibacteria bacterium
CCGGGTTTTCCGCCACCCTGTCTTTCGCCCAATCAATCAGATAGGTTTTTTTGGCCGCGATTTCTTCGGCCGAACCGGTTAGTCCCTTGAAATAACCGTGTTTTTCAAGATGATTTTCGGCCATTTTCCAAATTGAATCTCCCGGCCGAACGGTTTCAATAAATTGACCCGGCGTAAAAGTCGGCTCGGCAACTTCCGGTCCGATTTTAACGGAAGGAGTTTCTTCGGGCCGGATAATCGGCGGCTGTCCTTCTTTGACGCCCAATCTATCCTGAATTCCGCGGCTTACGCCGGTTTCATTGGCGAAAGCGTCAATGGAACCGGCCCAGAAAGCGATGCCGCCGCCAGCTCCGACCATCGCCGCCATTTTTCCGACCCGCCACTGCTTTTGACGGCGGGCCAATTTGGCCAATTCTTCGTTGCGCCGGTCTTTTTGAACCGCCAGATAATGGCTTAAAATTTCAATATCGCTCGCGCCTCTTGTTTCTTTTTCTATGGCGGCCCTGATTTTTTCCTCCCTGGCTCCTTTGCCATATTTTGCGAGCCATATTTTCTCGGCCGCGTCTCCCAGAGCCTTTGCTCCGGCCGCCGACAACGAACCCAGAGCGGCCCGGCCGTAACGAAAGCCCGCGTAGCCCAAAAGAGCCGGCGCGGCCACGGCTCCGGCGCCGAAAGCCACGGCTGTGCCAAAACCGGCCGCGACGCCCCAGCGCGCGGCTTTGGGCAATTTGGCGTAATTTTGGGCGGCTTTTTCGCATAATTTCCTGAATCGGCCTTTCTCTTTTTTGGGCAAAGCATCTTCCTTGGCCTCAATAAAATGCTTTATTTCGCGGCCGGCAAAACCTTTAAAAATAAGATGGTTTTTGAACGCGACGAATTTTTCCGAGTTCAGGCCCCAACGCTTTTCGGCCTTTATTAAAAAGCTTTCCAAAAGCCGCCTTTGAAGTTCATTATAATCATCTTTGGTTTTTTGATTTTTTTGATATTTTTCGTAATCGCCGCCTCTGAGTTTCCACTCCGCCTCGGACTCGGCTACTTCCCGGCGGGCTTCGCGGATTTGTTTGTAAAGATTCAAGATTTTTCCCTCCGGCTTCTCCGCGCCCTTCGCGACCATATCTTCGGACAATTCAATAATTTCTTCCCGTTCCACAATTTTGTCTTTTTCGCGCCGGATTGCCGCCCGCTCTTTCAGGATTTCCACTGCTTCCAGCCATTCTTCCTTTGAATAAGGCCGGCTTGGCTCTTCTTCGGGTTCCGGCGCGATTGGCATTTCCGCCGCTTCCGGCTTCTTTGTTTTCTTTGGCGCCGGACGACCTTCTTTTTTTATCTTTTTATCCTTTTTCTCTTTTTCCGGCGCGGCCGGAACTTCCGGTTTTTCTTCCGGTTGTTTTTCGGCCGGTTCCTCGGGTCTCTGTTTCTTTTTAATTTTAATTTCGCGGAACTCGGCGGAGACCGGCTG
>CAZICC010000063.1:0-213 GCA_964537645.1 uncultured Candidatus Saccharibacteria bacterium
CCGTAACTGACGAATGGCAAAGGTACGCCGGTCAAGGGAATCAGGCCCGATATGGCCGCCATATTGACGAAAGCCTGGACGATAATCCAACTGGTGACGCCCGCGGCCGCGAGTTGGCCGAACAAATCCGGCGCGCGCGCGGCTATCCTGAATCCCCTGACGGCGAACAGGACGAATAGAACTATCAAGGCGCCGGCGCCGACGAATCCGGTT
>CAZICC010000063.1:230-4700 GCA_964537645.1 uncultured Candidatus Saccharibacteria bacterium
AGTCGCCGATGGGCTCGGGCAGATAATTGTATTTTTGGAGGGAATAGCCGAATCCTTTTCCCCAAAGCCCTCCCGAACCGATGGCAATCATGGCCTGGTTTATCTGGTAGCCGCTGCCGCGAGGGTCTTTTTCGGGAGAAAGAAAAGTGGTGAATCTCGCCAAACGGTAAGGAGAAACCTGGACGAGGATTAAAACTATCAAAAGAGCGAGCGAAGTCGTCAAGACCAGGTGGGAAACGCGGCTGCCCGCCGCGAAGAACATCGCCGCCGCGATGCCGACGATTATGCCGAAAGTTCCGGTAGCCGGCTGGGCCAAAAGCAGGGCGCCGACCAGTCCCAAAACCAACAGGAACGGGATCAATCCTTCCTTGAAATCGGCGATATATCGTTTGCGGCTTTCAAACCAACCCGCCAGGTAAAGAATAAAGGTCAGTTTGAGGATTTCGGCCGGCTGCAGCGTCAGCGGCCCGAATTTCAGCCAGCGGCTGGCGCCCCCGTAGTCGAAAGAAAATTTGGGAACGAAGACGAGAAATAAAAGAACGATGGAGCCGAGCATCAGCCAAAACCCCCACCGGCGCCAATTCTGGTAACGGACGCGCGAAAAAAACAAAAACCCGGCAATTCCGGCCGAAAGGCCGTACATAATCTGGTGTTTGAAATAATAATAGGTGTCGCCGAAATTTTTCTGTCCCAAAGCCATTGAAGCGCTGGCGAGTATGGCGAGGCCCAACAGGATCAGGATGCCTAAAATTATTAAAAAAACGTAATCGGGTTTCTTTTTCATTTTTTTGTGATTGCGCGGACCGCTTTCTTGAATTGTTCCCCCCTGTCAAATTCGTTTTTAAACAGTCCGAAACTGGCCGCGGCCGGAGAGAGTAAAATTATATCGCCTTTTTTGGCGGATTCCGTCGATTTTTTGACCGCTTGTTTCATATCGGAAACTTCTTCAGTTTTAACGGAGCGATTTCCGCGCAAATGATATTTGATTTTCTCGGTGGCCGAGCCCGCGAGCAATACCAAAAATTTAACATAACGCGGCAGGATTTCGGCGAAAGAACGGAAATCCAGGTTTTTGTCCGTCCCCCCGCAGATTAAAACAACTTTTTCGCCTTTGGCGCGAGGAGCGAAATTTTTCAGGGCGGCGACGGTCGCGTCCGGCATCGTCGCGCAGGTGTCGTTGATAAATTTAACGCCTTTGATTTCCGCCACTTCCTCCCCCCTGCCTTCAAGTCCCTTGAATTTTTTTATCGCCGCTAGTATTGAATCATCGGAAATTTTAAACAAGAAAGCGATGCTGGCGGCCGCGATAATGTTCTGGGCGATGTGGCCGGGGAATTTCCTTATTTCGCCGGCCAATTCCCGGAATTTCTTTTTTTTGAGGTCGCTCCGGCCGAAAAAGGCGGCCCGGCCGGGGGTTTCCGCGGCCATTGATTTGGTCAGTTTGTCATCACGGTTCAGAAACAGCCAATCCCCGGGTTTCTGAAACCTGAATATCAATTTTTTTGCCCTTATATAGGATTCTAAGTCGCGATAGCGGTCAAGATGGTCGCGCATTATGTTGGTGATTAAGGCGACTCGCGGGCTTTTTTCATGGGCCGCCAGGCCTTCCAGTTCAAAACTGGAAAGTTCCAGAACGACCAAGTCGCCTTTTTTGATTTTCGGCAAAATTTCAAAGACCGAAGTTCTGATGTTTCCGGCGAGCCATACCCGGTTTTTGAATTTTCGCGCCAGCATCCGGGCCGTCAAATGGGCGGTAGTGGATTTGCCTTTGGTGCCGGTAATGCCGATAATAGGATTTTCGATTGACGCGAAGAAAATTCCGATATCGGTGTCAATGGGAATGCCGGCGCGCATGGCTATTTTAAGATAATGCGACGATTCCGGCACTCCGGGCCCTTTGAGTATCAAATCGGCATTTTTAAAATCCATGGCCCTGTGCCGGCCTAAAACATATTTAACGGGCAATTTCTTTAATTTTTTCAATGAACTCTTTAAATATTTTTTGTCTTTCAAATCCGTCACCAGAACTTTCGCGCCCGCCCGCGAAAAAAATTTCGCCGCCCCCACTCCCCCGCCGTGCAACCCAAGGCCCATGATTACCACTCTTTTCCCCGCGTATTGTTTGATATTCTGTTTGCGGACACCTCCCATTTTATTATTGCAATATCCTTGCTAAAAAATTCTAATTCCCAATTTCTAATTTCCAAACAACAAAGGAAGAGTTTATCATATTCCGCGTTTCAATATTTTACCCGCCGTTTTTCCCGCGTATTTCCCTTTTTCGATAACCGGCGAACCATTGACGACAAGATATTCAACGCCTTTGGCGTATTGGTAAGGGTTTTCAAACGTGGCTTTATCGGCAATTTCTTCGGGATTGAAAATCGCGATGTCGGCGAAATAATTTTCTTTCAAAAGTCCCCTGTTTCGCAAATTGAATTTTTCCGCCGGGCCGCCGGTGATTTTTCGTACGGCTTCTTCCCATTCAAGTCCTGATTTTTCTTTCACGAAATAGCGCAAAAACCGGGGGAACGCGCCGAAACAGCGCGGATGAACAAGTTCTTTTCTGGGCCCGAAACCAAGAGTGTATCCGGCGCCGTTGGAGCCCAAAAAGGAAGCCGGATGCCGGAGTTCGCGGGTCAGGTTTTTTTCGGAAATATTGGCCGCGAAAACGGTAACTTCTCCGCCGTTTGCCACGTAAAGATTCATTGCCGCTTCCGCGATCCCGACATTTTGGTTTCTGGCGATCTCTTCCAGTTTTTTGCCGACGTAAACGAATTGGCGGGCATCGACAACTTTCAGATTTTTCAGTTCATTTTCTTTCGGTTTTAGTTCGGCGATGATTTTTTTCCGACTGGTTTCATCGGTAAGGTTCTCCAGGGTCCGGCGACGGCCGCCTTCGGTCGCCCAGTCGGGAAAGAAAATGTAAAGAGTTGAAGCGCTCTCAATATAAGGATAAACGTCAAAATTGATATTAATACCTTCTTTTCCGGCTTCATCAATAATCTGAAAAATTTCTTCCAAATTTCGCCAATTTTCGCTTCCGAATATCTTAAAATGGGAGATTTCAACGGAAACTTTGGTTTTTCGGCCGATTTCAACAGCTTCCCTGACCGAATCCAGAATTTCGGATGATTCGTCCCGCAAATGGAGCGCGAAAACGCCGTTGGCGTCTTTGACAATTCTCGCGAGGTCAACCAGCTCTTCGGTCGGCGTGATTTTGGCGTGGGAATAAGCAAGGCCGGCCGACATTCCCAGGCAGCCGTCCTGGAGGGCCGCGTCAAGCAAAAACCGCATTTTTAGCTTTTCGTCGGGATTCAGTTCCCGGATATTGTCTTTCAAGATGCCTCGACGCAAAGTGGTGTGGCCGCAAAACATGCCGAAATTCACTCCAAGGTTCAGCCGCTCAAGAACGGCGAAAAATTCCGCCGCCGAATGCCAGTCAACGTTGATTTCGGAAATATCCGACCATTTGGAAACGGAATTGATGATTTCTCCCCTGACGAGCGGCGCCAGGGACGCCCCGCAGTTCCCGCCGATTATGGAGGTTACGCCCTGGTAAAGGAAACTTTGCTGGCCGGGACTGGTAAGGAGCGTCAGATAATGGTCGGAGTCGCTGTTGATATCAATGAAGCCGGGCGTTACGAAAAGGCCGCCGGCGTCAATGATTTCGTCGGCTTTTTGATTTAATTCCCCGATTTTTTTAATTCGGTCGCCTTCGATTAATATGTCGGTTTTTTTTCTCTCCGTTCCCGTGCCGTCAATAACCGTGCCGTTTTTGACGAGAATGGTCATATTTTATTTTCCCGTTCTTTTGTTCAATTTTAACATTTTTCGATTCAGGTGTAAATACAAAAAATCCGCCGCGCTATCCGGCAGGATTATGCAAATTGAGGACATCGCAAGGCCTTGGATTTCTATCTCGCCCTGGCTTCAAGCAAAGCCACTCTTTTTTCCAGCGCTTCAAATTCTTCAAAATCCACTTTTCTTTTGAGGCCATTCTTGATGAATTCAACATCGGTCTTGATTATTTCAATATTGGCCTCCACGCCGTCCAATCGGTTTTCCACGCCGTCCACTCTTGCAGTTAGACGGTCAATCTTGCCCGAAAGCATGTCAAAACCTTCGGCCACGACCTTAACCTGGTCTTCAAATTTTTCAAGCAAAACGCCCATGCGGCGCTTAAATTCCTCTTTGACTTCTTTTATTATTTTTTCCGTTTCCTGAACCATGTTGATTTTACTAATTTAATTATACCATCGCGGGAAAAGGAGTCAAACGCCGATTTTGTCCGAAAAATTAAAAACGCGAAGCGCAAAACGAAAAACAAAAATTAAAATTCAAAATATTTTTCTCTTTTCGCTTCACGCTTATTCTATCTTGACACATTGAAATAATGCAATATCTCGGCGGCGGAAAGGGCGCGGTTGTAAATGCGGGGTTCATCAATGGCCCCGTTGAAAACACGCC
>CAZICC010000064.1:0-4344 GCA_964537645.1 uncultured Candidatus Saccharibacteria bacterium
GTCTCAAAAG
This sequence comes from uncultured Candidatus Saccharibacteria bacterium, assembly GCA_964537645.1. Lineage (GTDB taxonomy): Bacteria > Patescibacteriota > Minisyncoccia > CAZICC01 > CAZICC01 > CAZICC01. The sequence continues at coordinate 11 of CAZICC010000064.1, forward strand.
AAAGGTGGATTTTGAGGAATTCGCGGCCCTGGAAAGAAGAGTGGCCTTGCTTGAGGCGAGGGCGAAATAATACGGACAGAACATCTTATATTATTGTCGTAAAATCAAATTAACAATTATCAAAATTATGCCTAAAATCATCGAATCTTCTCCGCATAAGCCCCGCGGATTCGACGAGATTGAACCGCGGGGCAGAGAGGAAATAATCCAAAAAAAACGAAGCAGGATAAAAATTTTAATTTTCGGTTTCGTCGCTTTGGCTTTACTTCTGGCGGTTGTCGCCGGAGCGCTCTGGGTCGTCGGTTATTTCAAATGGCCGGGTTTCGTTTACGCCAAATTTTTCGCCGAAAAACCGGCGAAACTCTGGACCGTTTACCTGGCTACCGGCGGCCAGACCACCACTTATTACGGAGAAATCGCCAAATGGAAGGACGATTACATTGTCCTGAAAAATCCGGCTTACATTGATGTCCGTCAGCCCCAGGAGGGTGAAACCGAGCCGGTCGTTACTTTTCGGCGGCTTTCGGACGAATTTTACAAACCCAAGCCGGAGGCCAAAATTTTCAAGCAAAACATAATTTTCCTGCAGGAACTGGCCAACGATTCGCCGATTCACGAGGCCTATAAGCAGGCGCCGGCGCGGTAGCGGCGAAAATCGGCTGACAGCGGCAATCCCCCGCCGGATTTTCCGGCGGGATTTATATTTTCGGGGTTTTGCCGCCGGGTTTGATTGCGGCGGTAAAATAATATAAAATAAAGATAAGCGAATGAAAATCAAACGCCGCGATGTTTTGTGCAGCGAAAACCGAAAAAAAAGAAAAAGGGGTGGCGGTTTTGCCGTTGGTGATAATTTCCTCGTTCATCATTTTAACCATCGGCGCGGCGGTCGCTTTCGTCACTTTTTTTGAAAACCAAACGGCCTTTTCGGCCCGCAAGGCGGACGAAGCCCTGGCCGCGGCGCAGGCCGGCGCGAACGACGCCCTGCAAAAAATACTCCGCGACCGCGCCTTTTCGCAAGGCGATTATCAGTTGGCGGTAGACGGCGCGACGGCCAGCACGACGGTGGCGTGGGGAGCCGTCTGCTCCGGCTCGGCGTACAGGCAATCTTTTACCGTTACATCCACGGGAAGCGCCCAAAACCGCCAGAGACGGATTCGGGCGGTCATCTCCCACAACTGCGAAACCGGCCACATGGCCGTGGCGTCGATGAGGGAAATTGAAATATAAAAATTTGCCACTGGCCGCAAATCACAAGTTAATAGCCATAAGCCGTTAGCCGCCCGGGTTTTAAAGCCCCAATAGCTAATGACTAATGGCCGATAACGGCTAATGAGGTTATCCGACATTTTTTTGCCGAAAGAGGAAATCGCCGGCCTTGAACTTGACGACATAGGCGCGCATTTGATATTGTTTTCGTCCGATTTCAAGCTGGTTTCCAAAAGCGGCGTCATTTTTCCGCCGGGCCTCATTGAAAACGGCGAAGTCAAAGACCGGCTTAAGCTGATAAAGGCGCTGGAAATCTTGAAGTCGCAGGCCGGCCCCAAAAAATTGAAAGAAAATCCCTGCGTCATCGTTTCCCTGTCGGCCCAGAACGTTTACAGTCAGATTCTGGAGTTGCCGGCGCTTTCGCCCCAGCAGACCGAAGAAGCGATCAGGTGGAACGCCCAGATGACCTTGCCTTTGGAGCCCTCTCAAATGTACTACGACTGGCAGGAGATAAAGACGCCGCTTAGGGAGGCGGTCAAAAAGGAGGTTTTCGTGGCTTTGGCGGCCAAGACCAAAATTGATCCGTATTTGGACGTTTTTGAAGAAGCCGGTTTCATTCCCCTGGCGATTGAAATGCCGGCTTTGGGCTTGACGCGGCTGGTCCGATTTTTCGCCACCGACATTGACCATGCCCAGAGCCATCTGCTTCTGGCGCTTGGCTGGTCCGGAGCCGAGCTTTCCATAATTAAAAACGGAATTTTGCGGTTTGACTATTTCAGGAATTGGAAGCCGGCGGAAAAAGAAAAAATGGCGCGCGGCGAAATGACGGCCGAAGGCCTGGCCGACATATTGACGCTGGACGTCCAAAAAATCGTCAATTTTTACCAGGCCCGGAATCGCGAGAGCATTGCCGGGATGATTTTGAGTTCTTCGCTGGGACAGAAAGCGGAAATAGGCGAATTTTTGAAAACCAAGTCCGGCCTGGACATATTTGATTTCCGCCTCAAGTATCTTTCCGGCCTTGACGACGCCTGGTTTTCGGCCTTGGGTTCGGCTTTGAGGGGGTTGGCTCCCCGGGAAGAAGACACCATCGTCAGTTTAATGCCTGTCGGCACCGAGGAATATTACCAGAAAAGCAAACTGCTCAGCTTTATTTCCCTTTGGGGAAACGTCGTCGGGACCGTTTTTCTGGGGCTCGCGGGGCTCTTTCTGGTAGCGGCTGTTTTTTTGGGCCGGGTTGAGACGAATCTTTCGCGCCAGCTTCTCGGCCGACCGGTCGATTTGGCGGAGGCGGCGGAGCTGGAGGCGAAAGCCGGGGAATTCAACGGACTGGTTGCCGGCGTTGTGAGGGCCCGGGACGCTTCGCGATTTTCGCGGGAATGGAGCCGCGTTTTTTCCGACGTTTTCGGGGCCGCCGACGGAGCCGACGTGACGATTTTGCGGTTGTCCGCCGTTTCATTTGCGAGTCCGGTGTTGGTGCAGGCCGAGACATCGTCCCGGGAAAACGCGCCGCTTTTCAAAAGCCAGCTGGAAAAAGTGCCGTTTTTCATCAATGTTGACTTGCCGCCCGCCGGTTTCGTCCAGGGCGTCAAGGTCAGCTTCAATATTTCTTTCGGCATTGATTTGGCAAAGTTGGTTGAACAAAAATGAACATCAAGCAAAAAAACCAATTTAAAAACCAGCTGCTGCTAATCTCTTTGAAAACGGCGGGACTAATAATGCTCGGCGTCTTGGGCATGTTTTATTTTTCCCGCGACATCAAGAAGAGCGTCATTGAGTCAATCCTGAAAAGGAATCAGATATTCGCGCAATCGCGCCAAATCGAAAATTTCACCCGCCTGAAAAAAGATTACGAAAAATACCAAAATTATTTTCCGAAATTGGAAACGGCGTTGCCCAGCCATGACGAACTGATAATCCTTCCTTCGCGGCTTGAGATGGAAGCCAGGCTTTTAGGCATTAGCCAGGCCTTTGCTTTCGGCCCGGAGACGCCCGCGGCGGAAACCGAACCGCAAGGCATTCTTTTTACCTTGACCCTGTCCGCCACCGACGACCAATTTCTGGAATACCTGAAAAGAACCAACGATATGCCCTATTTTCTGTCTTTCGCCCAATTTGAGATGTCAAGCGGCCAGGGCCACGGGAACGTTTCCCAGTTTTTAATAAAAGGAAAAGCGTACACCCGGTAGTATGGATTTTCGCGCCGACCTCAATTTAAAGGACTTGAAACTTAACTGGCGCAAGCGCGTTTACGTCCTCGCGGGCGTGGCGATCGCCGGGATTTTGGTTTTCGCGGTTTTCCGCTCCTTCGTTTTTTTGGCTGGGCAACTCGCCGCGACTTTCCAGATTGACGAAGCCGGCCGGGAAACCCAGCCGGGCTTTGACGCGGAAGGTTTCGGGAAGATAAAAGACCGGCTGGAATAATATCCTGTTGCAAAATCGCCCGTTTTCAGGTATTATCGCCGGGATAGGACGGAATTTTGGGCAGGTAGTTCAGTGGTTAGAACGCCTCTCTGATAAAGAGGAGGTCGGAGGTTCGATTCCTCCTCTGCCCATTAATCGGCGCGAAGGGCCCGTAGCTCAGTTGGCAGAGCGCTTCATTTGCAATGAAGGGGTCAGCGGTTCGAATCCGCTCGGGTCCATTCGTTTTCTCCGCCCCGCGCCGAACCGCGCGATGTTTTTGGCGACTCGATATTCTTTCGGACCGTATCGCCCGCGGCTTTGTTCTTCTCATTTGTTTGAATATCAGGTAAGGCAGGATCGGCCTGATTTCTTTGTTTGTCGCGCGGTTGGCGCGGGGTCAAGGTTTTGTCGCCAAAAATTGACAGCTGAAAGCTGTCATTCTGAGCGTCAGCGAAGAATCCCTCTGAAATTATCTTGAGATCCTTCGGCTACGCCTCAGGATGACACTTCGTGTCAATTTTCGGACAAAACCTTTGACTTATCCACACCCCTGATTGAACGGAGGGGAGTTTTTTTATATAATAAACAAGAAGGGTCGAAACTTCTCGTTGGCTCAATAATCGAAATGAGCGAGGAAATTAAAACGATGTTTTTGAATTTCCGAGCGAATGAGATTATGTAAAAGTGTAATTAAATAACAATTAATTATAAATCTATGGTTATTC
>CAZICC010000064.1:4354-4643 GCA_964537645.1 uncultured Candidatus Saccharibacteria bacterium
GACGTAATCGTGGCCTCGTTTCAGACAATGTGGACGGGTTTTATCACTTTTCTTCCCACCTTAATCGGCGCCTTAATCGTTTTCATCATCGGTTTGATTGTCGCCAAAGGGCTTGGGCATTTAGTGGAAAAGGTGATTGACGCCTTGAAGCTTGACCGACTGCTTGAACGGATGGGGCTCAGGGCGATTCTGGCGAAAGCCGAGCTTCGGTTGCATTCCGGCCGGTTCCTGGGAGAACTTGTCAAATGGTTTTTGATACTGATATTCATCTTGGCGGCGGCCGACATTT
>CAZICC010000065.1:0-3066 GCA_964537645.1 uncultured Candidatus Saccharibacteria bacterium
ACTTAACGCGTTAGCTTCGCCACTCGGAGGGTCGATTCTCCAAATAGCCAGTCGGCATCGTTTAGGGCGTGGACTACAAGGGTCAAACAATTTTACGAAGTAAAATTGAAAATCCCAATTTCTAATTCCTAAATTTTAACAACAAAGGAATTAGAATTTATGCTCCGATTACTCGGAGGATCGGACTATATCATTCTCTGAAGTTTTTCCATTTAATTTTCTTCTCAACAAGACATTGTTCAATGATTTTACGGGAAAAACCGGTTAATTGGCTTGCTTCAGAGATCCAACGTTGCTGCAGTTGCGAATCTTTGTAGAGCAGTAATACTTTTGGAAGCATTGAAGCCGTTTTCGCATGCGGCAAGATAAGACGCAAAAATTTTTTCAGCTCTTCCGTTGAACGAAACCATAAACGGCAATAATGCGTTTCCTTCTTGTCTCTCCGGCGGGTTATCTTCCCTATACGCGCTTTTATCTTCCATATTTTCTCTAAATATTGAGTCAAAATTTTTTCCTCTTTATAAGAGAACGAGACGGTACAAATAACTCCCCGCCTGCCATTGGCGATTATTGAACCGTCGTCAAACCACCAAACGGCTAACGATAGCGGCGTCATCATATTCAACCACTTTCGCCTAATGACTAATCGGTTTCTTTTATGCGTCAAATGGTAAAGCGTTGTTAGAGCTTGCGAAGTCGCGCTTTGATAACGCAACATCTTGCCTCCCAAACTATTGGATTCTTGTTCCCAGAAAAAAGATTTACCGGAAATTTCTTTTAACAATCGGGTTTTCCAAAAAAAATACTCTTTTTGGGATACCGAATGTCTGAAAGAAAATCTGGCATTCCGATACGGCTTATTAATCTTTAAAGAGCCGTCGCCCAATAAAGAACCCAAAATTACCGCCTTGCATTGATCCGACAAAAATGATGTTTGCTCCATCATTTTCTATCTTCGCCGTCCCGCGATAACGCATAACGTTTATCCGGGACAACTGCATAGTCTCTACGGGGTCCGGTCAAAGCCGGACTTCCCTCGGGGTTTGCCACTCGACTGAAGCGGCTCTTCCCCGATACAGTTGGATGCGCATCCCGACGTCGCCGTCGGGAGGGACACCTTCTGCCCTTTTATTTTAGGAGCATCGCGTCAAAAACGCGAATAGGGCAAGGATTATCTAATCCTTTTTGCTCCCCACGCTTTCGTCTCTCAGCGTCAGGAGCGGGCCAGCTGAATGCCTTCGCCTTTGGTGTTCCCTATGATATCAACGGATTTCACCCCTACACCATAGGTTCCATCAGCCCCTCCCGTCCTCCAAGTTTGCCAGTATCGGACGCGGTTCCGGAGTTGAGCTCCGGGCTTTAACATCCGACTTGGCAGACCGCCTACAGACCCTTTACGCCCAATAAATCCGGATAACGCTCGGGGTCCTCGTATTACCGCGGCTGCTGGCACGAGGTTAGCAACCCCTTATTCCTGCCGTACAATCAGTATTGCTACTTTCTCCGGCAGAAAAGCGGTTTACGGACCGAAGTCCTTCTTCCCGCACGCGGCGTCGCTCCATCAGGCTTTCGCCCATTGTGGAAGATTCTCGACTGCTGCCTCCCGTAGGAGTAGGGCCCGTGTCGCAGTGCCCTCGTTGGGGAACACACTCTCATGTCCCCTACCCGTCATCGCCTTGGTGGGCCGTTACCCCGCCAACTAGCTGATAGGCCGCAGGCCGTTCATCAAGCGGATTGCTCCTTTACTGACAGCCAATTTCTATCCGCAATCCGCTCGGAAATCCTAAATCCTAAATCCTAAACAAATAATGAAGATTTTTATAGAAATCTTCCGCTGTTGTTTGGAAATTAGAAATTAGAAATTCCGAGATGGATTTTAAAAAAGATTGCAGGCAAAAATTGACTGTCAGGCCATTGGGTATTAGTCCGCCTTTCGGCGGATTATTCCCATCTTGACGGTACGTACCTACGTGTTACTAACTCGTTCGCCACTAACCTCGCGCTCCGCGCGAGTAACTTACGACTTGCAACTAACAACTAACGACTTTTATGTCGTTGGTCGCAGGTCGTTTGTCGCCAGTCACTTGTGCGAAGCACAAGGTCCGTTCGACTTGCATGCCTTATCCACGCCGCCAGCGTTCATCCTGAGCCAGGATCAAACTCTCGGTAAAGACGGATGGTTGCCGCCTGAAGCGACGAGCCATCCGCCGCGCAAATCCGCCCAACCCCTGGCGGGATTAAGCGGAAAATTCGGGACAACTGTAAAGATTCTAATTTTGGATTTATTACGCTCGCACTATTCAATTTTCAAAAGAACTTTCCGCTTCCGCTCTTAAAAACACAACCACGATAATTCCCGGGAGGAACTATCGCGGTCGCGCTCCTTAAGAAGTTTTCAAGCGTGATTCACATAAATTTCGTTTTCTTTTCTATTTTAGCCGAAACGGAAATTCTGTCAAGTCCTGATGTCAAAAACCCGCCAAGCCTCTCGCAAAGAAACCCGTTTTATAAAACAGGTTTCGCCGTCTTTCTTCGCCATTCTTTGATTTTTTTGTGATTGCCGGAAAGCAGAACCTTCGGCGCCGGATATTTTTTCTTTTTATGAACGAAAACTTCCGGCCGGGTGTAAACCGGCACGCCCACACCCAGCCGTTTTTCTTCCAAAGATTCTTCTTTTCCCAAAACCCCGGGAACGCGCCGGGAAACCGCGTCAACCAAAACCATCGCCGCCAGCTCCCCGCCCGTCAGGACGTAAGGGCCGACGCTCAAATTTTCAATTTTCAATTTACAATTTTCAATTATTTTTTTTACTCTTTCATCAATACCTTCGTAATGGCCGCAAATTAATATCGAACGGCTATAATTTCTTGCCAATTTTGCCGCCATTTCGTTATCAAACTGCCTGCCTGCCGGAGAAAAAATAATCACCTTCGTTTTCCGCTTTTCGCTTTTCGCTTTTCGCTTCAAAATTGAACCGACGGCCTTAACAATCGGTTCAATTTTCATGACCATTCCCGGCCCGCCGCCGTACGGCCTGTCGTCGACGGTTTTGCGCTTGTCGGCGGC
>CAZICC010000065.1:3076-4630 GCA_964537645.1 uncultured Candidatus Saccharibacteria bacterium
TGAAGATTGACTTGGAAATTTCTTTGGCTGATTTGAATTTTGATTTTTATCAAACCCTTTTCCCGGGCGCGATTAATAATGGATTCGTTGAGATAGGAATCAAATATCCGGGGGAAAATGGTGATGATGTCAAAACGCATACCCGGTAGTAGAAATTCGACTTAATTATTATCAAATTCCCAATTTAAATTCTAATACAAAAAATCCCGGTTGACAAATGAACTTCGGCGTCTTAAACTTGTGGCAGATTAAGTTCTTTTAAAAAGGAGAAAATAAAATGTTCTGGAAATTTTGCGGCCTTTTCCTGACGGTTTTTTCTCTCTATTCTTTGGCGGTTGTTTTCAAGAAAGGTTTCTCCGTCAGAAGTTTGACGGGATACCTGGCGATAAACGCTCTTTTAATGGCTTTGGGATTGTGGCTTTTGGGGATTTCCAGATATTTTTGACGGAGGAAAGTTCGATGAAAAGATTGCCGCGACTGACTTGGCAGGAAGGAATGGTTTTGAACCATCTGTTCGCCGATTACGCTAAAATTCCCAAAGAGCCGCGCGAATTGATTAAGCCGGCCTTGATTCTGGTTGGCGACGAATCCGACGGCGTCCACGCTTCGCGTTTTCGGATTTTCAGGGAAATCCATCCGGCCAACGTGGTCGGGAGCCCGCACTACGCCATGGGAACGCACGTTCGCAAGACCGTAAAAGGACTCGTCAAATGCCTGCGCCGGATACTTTCGCGGAAAATAGAGACGGTCGTCAAAGAAGAAGACGGAGGGACCAACCATTACTGCCGTTCCTGCGGTTCTTTGGTCTGCCGGAGCGACGTTGTCTGGATGGAGAGGAGAGAGAATGAATAATTCGCTTTCGCTGTTGGCTACGTTGGGGGCGATATTTATCGGTTTCGGCATTGTAGTCGCGATTATTTTAGGGATAATTTTGGCGGCTAAAAAGTTGAACGAAAACCGATGCCGGAATTGCGGCTGCGATATCAAAGAAGACAATCTTTTTTGCCCGTGGTGTCACTGCGATTTGCGCGGCGGAGGAAAAGGATGAGGGATGAAATCTTTTTACAAAATTTTCTCCGGGGACCCCACGGCCTTCAATTTTCTGCCATTCCGAGCGAAGCGAAGAATCTAAATGCGTTTTCGCCGCCGTTTCAGAAATCATTGTTCGGCCGGCCCCAAATGAAAATTTTGTTAAAAAGATTTCACTGATAAAACAAACAGGTAAAGGAGAGAATTGGAGATGAAAGGATGCGACCCGATTGAAGTGGCCAAACGGCTCCGGCCGAAGATGATTGACTTGGAAAATAAAAAGGTGCTGCTTGCCAATTTTAGCGGCACCGGCCAAGCTGCTGATTTCGCCAAACGGCATTTGATCGGCGACTGGGCGAGAAAGAAGATTTATCTCAAACCGAAAGAAAAGAATCTTCCCGACATGTGGAAAGAACCGGCCGGCATCGCTTCCCGGAACCTGAACGTTCCGCCGGACGAATGCAACGCCGCTTTTACCATTCAGGTCAAGGGCTGCAACCTCGCTTGCTGGTTCTGCTATGTTGA
>CAZICC010000066.1:0-387 GCA_964537645.1 uncultured Candidatus Saccharibacteria bacterium
CTGGGACTTTCCTACGGCTTCTGCGATCAGACCGCCAAAATGATTCCTTTCAACATGAATCTCGCCCAAGCTCTGGCGCGGGTCTCGGAGCTTCGGACGGCCTGCGATAACGACCCACAGGTGAAAAAACTGGTTGAGTCGGCCCAAAAATTGGAAGGGGTGGCCCGGCACGCCTCCACCCACGCCTGCGGCGTGGTCATTTCCGAAAATCCCCTGACGGAAATCGTTCCTTTGCAATTCGACCCCAAAGCCAAAGGCGTCGTCATCACGTCCGCGGCGATCCGCTACTGGGACCGCTGGCTGGACGACGGCGAACGCCCCACCGTCATGGCCATCGACGTGGCCACGGGGCAGCATCGGAACCTGCTTGCGAAATCCGGCAAGCAC
>CAZICC010000066.1:397-2063 GCA_964537645.1 uncultured Candidatus Saccharibacteria bacterium
GACCTCGGTCTTTTGAAAATTGATTTTCTGGGACTGAAAAACCTTACGATAATAGAAGACACTCTCAAAATGGTTGATAAAATCCACGGCGTGAAGATTGATTTGTCGGCGCTTCCGCTTGACGACAAAAAAACTTTTGAACTCTTCCGGCGGTCCGAAACCACCGGCGTATTCCAGCTGGAGAGCGACGGAATGAAGCGTTGGCTCAAAGAAATAAAACCTTCGGAACTGGAAGACATCATCGCCCTCATAGCCCTTTACCGCCCCGGCCCGATGGAATTGATTCCGGAGTACGTGGCCCGGAAACACGGCAAAAAACAAATCGTCTACCTCCATCCCAAGCTGGAACAGATTCTGAAAAACACCTACGGCATCTGCGTTTACCAGGAACAACTGATGGAAATCGCCAGGGAACTCGCCGGCTTCACCCTGGGGCAGGCCGACGTTCTGCGCAAGGCCGTGGGCAAAAAAATAAAAAAACTTTTGGACGAACAGCGCGAAAAACTCATTGAAGGAATGGTTAAAAACGGCATCGGCCGCCAGACCGCCGAACAAATATGGAAATGGATGGAACCTTTCGCCCGCTACGGCTTCAACCGCAGTCACGCGGCCTGCTACGCGATGATCGGCTACCAGACCGCCTATCTCAAGGCCCACTGGCCCGCCGAATTCGCGGCCGCCCTTTTGAATTCCGAATCCGGCGACATTGAACGGATAGCGGTCCTGATCGGAGAAGCCAAAAAAATGGATATCCGCGTCTTGCCGCCCAATATCAACGAAAGTTTCAAAAAATTCACCGTCATCCGCGACGAACAGGAAAAACCCTTCATCCGCTTCGGCCTGGCGGCCGTTAAAAACGTCGGCGAAGCCATGGTTGAGGCGCTCATAGAAGAAAGAAAGGCCAACGGCCGATTTCAATCGCTGGAAGACCTCCTACGCCGAGTCGTTCACAAGGATTTGAACAAAAAATCGCTGGAGTCGCTCATCAAATGCGGGGCGCTGGACGAACTGGCCGACCGGACGACGATGCTGGAAAACACCGAAGAACTTTTAAGATACGGCCGCGACCTCCAGAAAGCGGGCGCCGGCAACCAGGCGTCGCTTTTCGGAGGCGGATTTGCCGTAAAGCCACTCACTCTCAAAGAAACGAAAGCGGCGCCTAAAAAAGAAAGATTAATGTGGGAAAAAGAACTGCTGGGGCTTTACGTTTCCGAACACCCGCTGGAAAGCGCGAAAGACCGATTCGGCAAAATGACGCCGATTAAATCGGCTATTGCCATTGCCGAAGGCCAAATGGTAAAATTGGGGGGGATTGTCGCCTCTATCCGCAAAATCGTCACCAAAACCGGCAGGCCAATGATTTTTTCCAAAATTGAGGATTTGACCGACCGCATAGAAGTGGTGGTTTTCCCGGATATGCTGGAAAAAAACCCGGCGCTCTGGCAGGAAGACAATATAATCCTCGTTGAGGGCAGATTGAACCGCCGGGACGGCGTGCCGAAGCTGATTTGCAACAACGCCCAAATCCTGAATCTTGAATCCTGAAACATGAAAACCAAGCCGGCAAACGCAAAACTGGAAACCGAAAGGCACTCGTTAGCCCATATTCTGGCGATGGCGGTTTTGGAATTGTTTCCGGGAACGAAACTGGGCATCGGCCCGGCTA
>CAZICC010000066.1:2163-3308 GCA_964537645.1 uncultured Candidatus Saccharibacteria bacterium
GACGGATTTAAACTGGAAAAAACCAGCGGCGCCTACTGGCGCGGCGACGAAAAAAAACCGATGCTCGCGCGGATTTACGGCCTGTATTTTGGCTCGAAAACGGAGCTTGAAGAATACATCCGCCTCCAGGAAGAAGCCAAAAAACGGGACCACCGCCTCATCGGCAAAAACCTGGATTTATTCGTTTTTTCGGATATGGTGGGCAAGGGCCTGCCGCTATTCACAGAAAAAGGTTCAATCATCAGGCGCGAACTGGAAAGATTCGTGGTGGACGAAGAAATAAAACGCGGTTACAGGCATGTCTACACGCCGGAGCTTGCCAAAGTGGAGCTTTACAAAACTTCCGGCCATTACCCCTATTTCAAAGATTCGATGTATCCGGCGATGAAAGTTGACGAGGAAGAATTGATTTTGCGGCCGATGACCTGCCCTCACCATTTCCAACTGTATCTGGCAAAGCCCAGAACGTACAAAGAACTGCCTTTCAGGATCGCGGAACTGGCCAAACAATTCCGCTACGAAAAATCCGGCGAACTGACCGGCCTCATACGGGTGCGCAGTTTCTGCCTTGCCGACGCGCACATCGTCTGCCGCGCGGAGCAAGCCGCCGAGGAAATCAACGGCGCGCTTGATTTGATAGAAGATATGGCTTCGGCCCTGGGACTGAAAAAAGGCAAAAATTTCCGCTACCGCCTGTCTTTGGGCGACCGCCGCGACGCGAAAAAATATTACAAAGACGACAAGGCCTGGGGCTTCGCCGAAAAAACGTTTCGCGAAATACTGCGAAAACGCGAAGCGCCGTTTTTCGAAGCCGAAGGCGAAGCCGCTTTTTACGGCCCTAAAATTGACATTCAAATGAAAAATTTCAGCGGCAAGGAGGACACCGCCTTCACCGTGCAGTATGATTTCGTTATGCCCAAAAGATTTAATATGGCTTATATTGACGAAAAAGGAAAAAAACAGGAACCGGTCGTGATTCACCGCTCGTCAATCGGCGCGATTGAGCGCGTTATGGCGTTTTTAATTGAACATTACGCGGGCGCGTTCCCTTTCTGGCTGGCGCCGGAACAGGTCTGGGTCGTCCCGATTACCTCCAGGCACGAAGAATACGCGCTTGAAGTCGCTAAAACATTAAAACAAAAAAA
>CAZICC010000066.1:3408-4613 GCA_964537645.1 uncultured Candidatus Saccharibacteria bacterium
TGGCATCCCGCCGAGGTGGTTTTTGACGAAGTCCATTTCGGCAAATTCGTTTCCGCCTATTTTTCCGGCGAATATTTTTTTGACATCCATCCGCCGCTCGGTAAGCTCTTGATTGCCGGATTCGCGAAACTTTGGGGATTCGCCGGCGGCTTTGATTTCGCGGCAATCGGCGAATCGTATGGCGCCGCGAATCTTTTCATCCTGCGGTTTTTGCCCGCGCTTTTCGGCGCGCTTTTTATTCCGTTGGTTTATAGCTTCACTTTGGCGCTCGGCGGCTCCCGCAAAGCGGCGCTCATCGCCGGATTCCTGATTTTATTGGATAACGCTTTCTTGGTTGAGGCCAAATTCATCCTGGTGGATTCGATGCTTTTCTTTTTCGGAATTTTGGCGCTCTGGCTATTCGTCCTGAGTCGGAAGGAAAAAGAATTCGGCCGGCGCTCGCTGATTTTATTCGTTCTTTCGGGTTTTTCCGCCGGCGCGGCTCTTTCCGTAAAATGGACGGGGCTGGCTCCGTTCGCCCTGATTCTCACCCTCCTGTTTCTGGAAATTTTCCGGAGAAAAAAATTCTTTTCTCCGCTCAAAACCCCCCGGACGGTTTTCGGATGCTTGAGCCGCTTTGCCGCGAAAACGGCAATTTTCGCGTCATCGGCCGCGCTCGTCTACGCCGCCGGTTTTTACGTCCATTTTTCGCTGCTGGACAAATCCGGGTCCGGCGACGCTTTTATGTCGCCGGCTTTCCAAAAAACGCTCCGAGGCGGCGAATATCAAAACGACGGTCTGCGAATTCCCGGATTTTGGCAAAAATTCGCCGAGCTGAACAAAACGATGTATACGGCCAACGCCGGACTGACCGCCACCCATCCCTTTTCCAGCCAATGGCGCGAATGGCCTTTGGGCCGCCGACCGATTTATTACTGGGCGAAAGCGGACGCGGAATCCGGCGCCAAGGCCGATATTTGGCTTCTGGGAAATCCTTTTGCCTGGTGGCTCGCGGGACTGGCGGTTGTTTCGGCGGCAATCGGATTTGTTTTAAAAATTTTCCGCCAGCGGATTTTTGACGAAACCGTTTTTTTTCTCCTTTGCGCCTATTTCGCCAATCTCCTGCCTTTCATTTTCGTCAGCCGGGTAGCTTTTTTATACCATTATTTGCCGGCTTTAACTTTCGCTTTCGTTATTTTGGCAATCAAGGTTGACGGCCTTTTGAA
>CAZICC010000067.1:0-4502 GCA_964537645.1 uncultured Candidatus Saccharibacteria bacterium
TGTTCATTTCGTTCTCCTTTTTCTTCCGGAATCGGGAATCTTTTCGGGCAATTTTTCCAATCGTTCCAAGATTTCGTCGGCCAAGTTAAACTTTTTCGCCTCCATGGCCGTCAAAACTTTTCCTTCCGCGAAAAATTTTTTGACCGTTTCCATCGGCAGGCCGGTCCTCGATTTTATTATCCGGTAAAACCGCTTGTTGGTCGCCGAAAGATTATCCGCCATCGCCCGAAGCTTATCCAAATCAAGCATATATCCCTTTCTCATTTCGAATTCCGACCAGTGGAAAGCCAATTCGCTTTTCCGGCACATCATCCGTTTGCGGCCGGCTTGAAAAACAATGAAGGCGCCCGAACGGGCCTTGCGGCCGACGACGGTTATCGCCGGCGCCAATGAATTGTAAAGCATCGAGTGAATAACCAAAGTCGCGTTGGCGTCTCCGCCGACGCTATCAATAAAAATACATATCGGCGCGTAGTTGGCCAAATTGGTCGCGTGGATGAATTTCGCGAACCACCTTACGGTCGCTTGGTCTATCGGCCCGAAAAGCTTGAGCCAGCGGTCCTCAACGCTGAAAATAACATTGCCTTTTTTCGGTTTGCAAACGGCCATAAAATCACCTCATTTTTTCCGATATTTTAAAGAACCGGGGATTTATTTTTGATAATATAACCGAAAAAATAAGAAAGTCAATGCCGGCGATAAAAAAAATGACCCCGACTTCCGTCAAGGTCAATTAATGCTGTTATTATCCCAGTATCCGATTGATTTCCTCTTCTTCCAGTGTTTCTTTTTCCAGAAGCGTCATGACCAGTATGTCGAATTTTCCGCGGTTTTCCTCGATTATTTTTTTCGCCTGCTCCAGCGCTTCGCCGACCAACTTTTTGACTTCTTCGTCGATTTGCCGGGCGGTGTCGTCGGAATAACCGCGGGATTGGATGATTTGACGACCCAGAAAAATGTCTTCCATTTCTTTGCCCAAAGCCACCGGACCGAGTTCATCGTTCATTCCCCATTTGCAAATCATCATCTGGGCGATGGTGGTTGCGACCTGGATGTCTTTTTGGGCGCCGCTCGACGGCTCGCCGAATTTCAAAAGTTCGGCGGCCCGGCCTCCCATAAAAATCACCAATTGGCCCGAGGCGAACGACTTTGTCGTTAAATAACGGTCTTCCAAAGGCAGCTGCTGGGTTACGCCTAAAGCCCGGCCCCGGGGGATAATCGTCACTTTATGGACAGGATCGGCTCCGGGAGTCATTTTGGCGGCGATGGCGTGCCCGGCTTCGTGGTAAGCCACGATTTCTTTTTCGCGCTCGTTCATCACCAATCCCTTCTTTTCAATCCCCATTAAAACCCGGTCTTTGGCCTTTTGAAAATCGGCCATCTCCACGGCCGCTTTTTTCATCCGGCCCGCCAACAACGCCGCTTCGTTGACGAGATTCGCCAAATCCGCTCCGGAAAACCCGGGAGTGCCGCGAGCGATGACCTTCAAATCAACGTCGGGAGACATAATCTTGTCGGCGATATGGATTTTCAAAATCGCTTCCCGGCCGTTGATGTCGGGAAGACCCACGGTAATATGGCGGTCAAACCGGCCCGGCCGCAGAAGCGCCGGATCCAAAACGTCCGGCCGGTTGGTGGCAGCCATCACAATAATGCCGGAGTTGGCCTCAAATCCGTCCATTTCCACGAAAAGCTGATTAAGGGTCTGCTCCCTTTCGTCGTGCCCGCCGCCGAGTCCCGCGCCCCGATGCCGGCCAACCGCGTCAATTTCGTCAACGAAAATAATACACGGAGCCAGTTTTCTCGCATTTTCGAAAAGATCTCTCACGCGCGACGCGCCCACACCCACGAACATTTCCACGAAATCCGAGCCGGAAATCGTCAGGAACGGCACTCCGGCCTCACCCGCGACGGCCCTGCCCAAAAGGGTCTTGCCGGTGCCGGGGGGTCCCATCAAGAGAACGCCCTTGGGAATTTTCGCGCCAAGCTTTCCGAACTGCCCGGAGTTTCTCAAAAATTCCACCACTTCCCGCAATTCTTCTTTGGCCTCGTCAACGCCGGCCACGTCTTTGAACGTCACTTTTTGGTCGTTAAAAGAAAGCTGTGGACGGCTCTTGCCGAACCCGAAAACTCCGCCGCCTCCGAACATTCCTCCGCCTTCAGTTCGCCGGCGGAAAAACCAAATCAGAAGAAAAATAAAAAAGAGGGTTGGCAGCCAGTTGACCCAAAACGCCGGAGCCGCTGAAACAACGGAAACCTTGATTTTGTTCTGGCGCAATTTTTGTATCAAATCCAAAGTATACGGCCCGTAACTTTCAAATTTCCGGTTTTCGCGCGTCAAGCCGAAAATTTTTTCGCCCTGAAAAACCGTTTCCAAAATATCGTCTTTTTCGGCCGCGGCCAAAAATTCCGAGTAGCTCAATTTTAGCGGCTCTTCCTTGGGCTGCATGAAATGGCTGTAAAGCAGCATCGCCCCTAGTCCCGCGAGAATAAGCCAGTGCCATTTGCCCCAACCCTGTTTGTTTTCCGGCCGCCCTTTCTGTTTCTGCCGGCGCATCTCGTAATTTCTTTTTCTCCAATCCATCATTCCGCTCCTTTGTTTTGTTTTATTGAATTTTCAATGTGCGCTGTAAAATTTAATTTAAATAGAAATCTGTCTTAATGAAATTTTCATTTGGGGCCGGCCGGATAATAAAGTTCAAACACCGCCATTGAAAATTTACAAGAATTTCTCTCTTTGTTCGAAATGACGAAAATACAAAAGTCGTGGGGTCCCCGGGGAAAATTTTATAAAACAAATTCCCGACCCCCTACTCCCAGCCCTTAATTTTCAACCCCTCTTCCGCCGCTTTCTGCTGGGCCTCCTGCTTTGACTTTCCTTCCCCTTCGGCCACGGCTTCTTTTTCCAAAAAGACGCCGACTACGAAATGCTTGTCGTGGTCCGGCCCCCATTCCCGCAAAACCTCGTAAGTGGGGGTGATACCGACTTTGTCCTGCGCCTCTTCCTGGAAACGGCTCTTGGAATCGCGGTATAATTTCCCTTCGCGAATCCTCGGAAGTTCCGGTATAATTTCGCGGATTACGAAATCCCTCGCCGCCTCGTATCCCGCGTCAAGATAAATCGCTCCGATGACCGCCTCCAGGGCGTTCGCCAGAATATATTGACGGCCGCGGCCGATGTCTTTCGTCTCGCCCCGGCTCAACAAAAGAAAATCGTTTAGTCGGAGCCGTCCGGCGACGAAACCGGTCATATTGCTGTTGACCAAAGCCGCCCGCAAGCTTGTCATTTCGCCCTCGGGCATTTCGGGAAAATTGTTGTAGAGGTATTCGGTCGTCGCCAACTCCAGGACCGCGTCGCCCAAAAATTCCAGGCGCTCGTTGTGGCCGAGCCGAAAACCGGGATTCTCGTTGATGTAAGAACGGTGGGTAAGGGCCTGCAAAAGTAAATCCTGGTTCTTAAATTTCAAACCTGTCTTATCTTCCAATCTTGATAAATCCATAATTTCATGCTTTCAATGACCAATTACCAATTTTCAATTTTCAGCGAATTTTCAATAATCAAACTTTTGAAAATTGCTTAATTGACTGAAAATTGATAATTGAAAATTGAAAATTTTTCTATACTATTTCTCGCCGCTTGTATTCTCGCGCCCTTCCGTCGCCGATGTCTCTCCCGACGATTGCTCCGCTTCTTTGCCCCGTCTCGGCCCTCCTTCGTCCTTGCCCGGTTCGCCGATTTCCCGGTAAATGGTGCCGAGCACTCCGTTGATGAATTTTCCCGAATTGTCGCCGCCGAAGGTCTTGGCCAGTTCTATAGATTCGTTAATCGCCACTTTTGGGGGAACTTCCTCGCGGTTGGCGAACAATAGCTCGTAAATGCCTATCCTCAAAACGTTCCGGTCAACGATGTTAATCTGTTCCAAAGGCCATTCGGGAGCGCCCTTTTCTATAATCTTGTTTATTTCCCCCCAATGCTCGACAACTCCCTTGACCAGATTGGTTATGAAATCCACGTTTTCCATGCCCGGGCCGAATTCCCCGATGTTTCTTTCAAGGATTTCAACCAATTTTTCCCCGCCCTCGCCGTCCTTACGGCTGGAACGCCAAAAATCCCACTCGTAAAGGGTTTGCAAAACGATAGACCGCGATAAATGACGATTAGCCAATTTTGACTTACGACTTACAACCCGCGACTTGTAACAAATTGTTGCTCGTTGTTAGTTGTCAGTCGTTAGTTAAAATTTATCTATGCGACATTTCTTCCGGATTCAACTCTCCTCCTTTCTCCGTTCTTGCCTCAGCCGTCTCCCTTTCTTTCTTGGCTTGCTCTTTTTCCCTTTTTTTCCGCTCTTTCTTATCCAATTTGGCCAAAACGTCCACGAACTGCCGCTTGTTGTAAGTGCCGCAAAAATCGCAAACGCGGTGGGACAAAACCGGACTGCCGCATTTCAAACAAGCCGCCATCTTTCGCGGCTTCAAGGCGTGGTGCGACCGGCCCCTCC
>CAZICC010000068.1:0-4414 GCA_964537645.1 uncultured Candidatus Saccharibacteria bacterium
CCGCTTTTTTCATTTCCCGGCCTAAATCCGAAGCCAGTTTTTCTTTTTTTCCGGCGATAATTTTTTTTAAGGCGGCAATATTTTTCCGGTACTGACGCAGCCTTTTATTGAAGCCCGATTGTTTAGCGGCGAGTTGCGGCGCGAGGCAGCAGACGCCGAGGCACCGACCTATTTCGGCGTTGAGGCACGGCCGTTTGTGAAACTGTCCACAGTCGCAAAACGGAAAGATTTTCCTGATGATTTTCAGGGTATTTTTCAATGCCATTCCATCGGTAAACGGCCCAATAAAAAAATTTTGGATTTCGGATTTCGAATTTTGGATTTTTTTGATTTGGCGCGTGACGAAAACTTTGGGGAAAGCTTCGCGACTGATGCCGACGTAAAAATAATCGCTTGAATCTTTCAGCAAAACGTTGAAATCGGGCCGGTATTTTTTTATGAGGACCGCTTCCAGGATCAGGGCTTCTACTTCCGAATCGGCCTTTTGCCACCTTATTTTCGTTGTTTTTTCGGTTAAAACCGCTTTCAACGGGTTTTGAGGTTCGGTTTTCCGGAAATAAGATTGAACCCGGTTTTTCAAGTCGGCCGCCTTGCCGACGTAAGTAATCTTCCCGCGGCTGTCCAAAAATAAATAAACCCCGGCGGAATGGGGCAGTTTGAACACTTGTTTTTTAATTTCCTTTTTCATTTTACTTTCCCAGAGGAAACCTGTTTTATAAAATTTTCATTTGGGGCCGACCGAATAATAAACTTCAAAATCGGCATTAAAATTTACAGAGATTTTTCACTTCGCTCAAAATAACAAAAAAAAAACGAAGGTTGTGGAGTCCCCAACGAAAATTTTGAAAGCAGGTTTCCGTCTCACCTCCTCGTCATTCCCAAAATTCCCACTCCCAAAACGGGCAGCAAGCTTTGGCCGGTCATTTCCGAGGGTTTTGGAATGTTCATCAGTTCCAAAACGGTCGGCGCCACGTCGGAGAGCAGTCCGCCGATTGCCTCTTCGGACCTTAAAATCTCGTCTTCGGATTTCGTTCGGAAAAATTCGTTGGCAATCAGGTAAAAGGGCACGGGATTGGGGTCGTGGCCGGTTTTAACCTTCCCGGTTTGCGGGTCAAGCATTTTTTCTACGTTCCCGTGGTCGGAGGTGACGAGAAGAAAACAGTTGTTTTTCAAAACGGAGTTTATGACTTGCCGCACGCATTCGTCAATAATTTCGGCCGCCCTGATTGCGGCGTCAAAATTTCCGGTATGGGCGATGATATCGGGGTTGGCGTAATTTACGACGATGAAATCGTAGATTTTTTCCTCAATGGCCCCGATAAGGCGGGTGGTAATTTCATGGGCGCTCATTTCCGGGCGCTCGTCAAGGCGTGGCGTCGCGAGGGAAGGGACAAGGACGCGGTATTCTCCCCGAAAAGGGATTTCAAACCCGCCGTTAAAAAAATAAGTTACGTGGGCGTATTTTTCGGTCTCGGCGATATGGAGTTGGCGCAGTCCCTGTTCGCTGATTATTTTCGCCAGAGGCAAGGCGATTTTGGTCGGTTCAAAAATTGCCGGACAGGGAAGTTTTTCTTCATGTTTGGTCATCGTGGCAAAAAAGACGTTTTTCAGGGGCTCGCGCAGGAATTTGGTGAATTCCTGCTGACAAAACGCCTGCGAGAGCTGGCGCGCGCCGTCCTCTCGGAAATTGAAGAATATCGCGGCGTCGTTATCTTTGATTAAATTCGGTTGGATTTTTTTAGGGTCGGTAGATATAATTATGGGTTCCACGAATTCGTCGGAAAGCCCTTTTCCGTAAACGTCGTTCAGGGCGGCGTGAGGGTCGGCCCAAATTTTTCCTTTGCCCTGGGTATAGAGTTGGTAGGCCTTTTGCGTTCTTTCCCAATGGCTGTCGCGGTCCATGGCGTAAAAGCGGCCGCACAAAGTCGCGATTTCGCCGACGCCCGCGGACTTTATCTTCGCCTCCAGTTTTTCCAGGAATTTCGACTCTTCTTTCGGGCCGGTGTCCCGGCCGTCGCAAATGACGTGTATTTTCAAATTCTTGACGTTTTGGCGAACCGCCAAATCAATCAGGGCTTCCAAATGTCCGTAGGAACTATGGACTTGGGCCGAAGAGAGCAGCCCCAAAAGATGCATGGTTGAATTGTTGGTTTTGACATGCTCAACGGCTTTCAATAGGATCGGATTTTGGAAAAAACTTCCGTCGCGCACGGCCATTGTTATCCGGGGCAGATGCTGAAAAGTGATTTTGCCCGAACCTAGGGTTGAATGACCGACTTCGCTGTTGCCTTCTTCGCCCCAGGGCAGCCCCACGGCGATTCCGGCGGCCTGCAAAGTGGTGGCCGGCCAGTTTCTTTTAATGTAATCGAAAGTCGGCAGTTTGGCTTGCCATAAAGGATTGGAGACGTTTTTTTCGCCCATGCCCCATCCGTCCAATATGATTAATATAACCGAGCGTCGCATAGTGTTATTTAATCCTATCAGAAATTTTGACAAATCTCAAATAAATTGTTATCATTTCGGCATAGTTAACGCTTTGGATAAAATTTCTATCCTATTTCGAGAGAAAGATAATTAACATTTACTTTTTAACGGTTAATTATGTCTTGCTTTTTCGAAAATTTCATTCATGGAATATCTATTCTTCGTGGCCGGGGGAGCGGTTTTGTTTTCCCTCGGTTCGATTTTAGGCTACTTTGTTCGTCAAAATATCGCTTCGCGGCAAGCCGGTTCAATAGAGGCGAAAGTTGCGCGGCTTATCCAAGACGCGAGAACTGAGGCGAAAGAAATTTTGATTGCCGCCAAAGACAAGGCGGTTAAAATCCTTGAAGAGGCAAAACGCGAAGAGAAAGAGCGCCAACTTCAATTGGCGCGTTTTGAAGAGCGGTTGGCGAACCGGGAAGAGAATTTGGACAAGCGTCTGACCAATCTGGAAAGAAGCGAAAAGGAGCTGGGGCAAAAAGTCGTCAAAGTGAAAGAACTGAAAGAAGAATTGGAGAGGATGAAAGAGCGGCGCCTGGCCGACCTTGAGCGGATTGCCGCGCTGACTCAGGAGCAGGCGCGCGACGAGCTTTTTCGCGCGGTCGAAGAGCGCCACAGACAGGATTTGGCCCAGCGCATTTCCAAATTGGAATTCAATCGCAGGGAGGAGTTTGAAAAAAGGGCCTTTGACATCATGACGACGGCTATTCAGCGTTATTCCCGGAGCCACATCGCCGACTTGACCACCACCGTGGTGGCTCTGCCTTCCGACGAACTCAAAGGAAAGATTATCGGCCGGGAAGGAAGGAATATCCGGGCGCTTGAACGGATGACCGGCGTGGAAATCATCGTTGACGAGACGCCGGAGGCCATCACCGTTTCTTCTTTTGACCCCATCCGGCGTGAAATCGCCCGCCTGGCCCTCCAAAAATTGATTCAGGACGGCCGGATACAGCCCGCCCGCATTGAAGAGAAAGTGGAGGAGACCAAGAAGGAAATCACCCAGAAAATCAAGGAAGCCGGAGAAGCGGCGGTTTACGAAGTGGAAATTCTCGATTTGCCGCCGGAAATTGTTCATCTCTTGGGGCGGCTGGCTTTCCGGACGAGCTACGGACAGAACGTTCTTTTGCATTCCATTGAAGTCGCGCATCTGGCCGGAATGTTGGCGCGCGAATTGGGCCGTAACGTGGAAGTGGCCAAAAAAGGCGCGCTTCTTCACGACATCGGCAAAGCCGTTGACCACGAAATTGAGGGTACTCATCTTGAGTTGGGCCGCAAGATTCTCCAGAAATACGGCGTCGGAGAAAAAGTTATCAAGGCGATGGAGCCCCACCATGACGATTATCCCTTTGAGACCCCGGAATCGTTTATCGTGGCCGCGGCCGACGCTCTTTCGGCGGCCCGTCCCGGAGCGCGGCGCGACACGTTGGAGAATTTCATCAAGCGCCTGGAAGATTTGGAAAAAATCGCCGGTTCTTTTCCCGGAGTGGAAAAGTCCTACGCGATTCAGGCCGGCCGGGAACTGCGGGTTTTTGTCCTGCCCGACCAGATTGACGACCTGGCTGCCCTCAAGCTGGCCCGCGACATCGCCGCGAAGATTGAGTCGGAATTGAAATATCCCGGAGAAATCAAGGTTAATGTCATCCGGGAAATGAGAGCCGTGGAATACGCTAAGTAATTTTCGCCACTCGTCACTTGTCATTCGCCACTTGGGAATTTTCCGAGTGGCCAGTGGCCAATGGCCAGCGGCTTAATAGTAATGACCAAAGAAAATTTAATCGACGCGCTTCACCAGAAATTGGGCGGAACAAAAAGAGCCGCGGCCGAGGCCGTCCAGACCGTTTTTGACGAGATCGCCAAAACCCTTTCCAAAGGGGAAGAAGCGGCGGTTGCCGGATTCGGTTCTTTTCGGGTGCAAAAGCGCGCGGCCCGG
>CAZICC010000069.1:0-4315 GCA_964537645.1 uncultured Candidatus Saccharibacteria bacterium
AACAATGAATAAAAAAAAGAAATGATGACAACTGATTGATTGTTTGTCCAAACATATTTATTTTTTCGTAATCGCTTTTGACGCGGATTTAGCAATAGCGCGGGATTTTTTTTCAACAATTATTTGAGATTTAATTCCGGTCAAAGCGGCCGAACCCTGGCACCCTTCAACCAGCTTCATCGTTTCGGGCAAGTTTATATCCACCGGACAGGCCCGGGTGCAGCGGCCGCAGCCAACGCAACCCTCAATGTCGTAATCCCCGGGAATCCGGCCGAATTTGTGGTAATGCCAAAAATGGATTTTTTTGGCCGTGGTGTTCAAAAATTCAAATCCCTCGCCGGCGGTTCCGGCCTTGGCCGGCGCGCCCACTTCGGAAAAATTGGCGTAAAAACAGGTGGTCCAGCAGCGTTCGCGGACGCCTTCATTTTTACCGGTCGGCTTGTCGCCGATATCAAAACAAAAACAAGTCGGGCAAACCAGCGCGCATTGGCCGCATTCAATACAACGTTCTCCCAGCCATTTCCAAATCGGCTCGTCATAATGATGTTCCATTTTTTGCCGAAATCCGTCCATTTTCTTTTTTAAATCATCCGGCATTTCCGGCCCGGCATAATCAATATGAGCTTCCGCCTTGACTTTCGCCTCGCTCAAAATTTCCTTGCCTTTTTGCGAACCGCTGTAAACTTTAAAATCGCCGTCATAGCCGTTTTTGGCCGTTTTGCCGCCGGCGATTTCCAGAAAAACGTCAAAAGGGCAGCGCGCCAGAAATTCCCGGGAATATTCAAGTCCCCAGTGGTTATTTTCCGGAGTGTTCGCGAAAAGATTGGTGCCGACGATTAAAATCTTGTCCTTCAGGGCCTGGTAATAAACGTCGTTTTCGTAAACTTTGTGATAAAGGCCCAAGGCGCGCAAATCGACGAAACTGACCATTAAAACGGCTGTTTTTTGAAAGGAATCGGCCGCTTCTTCCAGTTCGGCCCCGCGGTACCTGAAAAGATTGTGCCGGGCCGGAAAAACGATATCCTTGAAAGAATAATAAGGCGGCCGGCCGGTAAAATCCATTTCCTTCGCCGGCTCGCGCAATTCTTTCAAAACCGCCCGGCCGTCTTCGGGAACAAAAACCGGCCCGAAAACTTTGTAATCGCGCTTTTTGAGAAAACGGATGAATTGGAAAAATTGGGACTTTGTCATATCGCTTTTCCATTATATAATAAAAATGCTATGCAAACAATAAAATTCATCGCGGCCTATTGGCTCCCGGTCTTTTCGTGGTCGGCCTTGATTTTCTGGCTTTCTTCAATCCCCGGGCTGGAATCCGGCCTTGAGGCTAAAACCGATTTTATTTTAAGGAAGGCGGCGCATCTTGTCGAATACGGCATTTTGGCGATTTTGTGGCTCAGGGCCTTGACGGCGGGCGGCGCGCCGCGGCGCCGCGCCTTCTTGCTTTCAATTCTTTTTTGCGCCGCTTTCGCCGTTTCCGACGAAATCCACCAGCTTTACGTTCCCGGCCGCGAAGGCCGGGTGAGCGATATCCTCATTGACGTTTTGGGAATACTGGCCGGCGCCGGAATTTTTAATCTTATCAAACCGGCAAAATGAAAAAACCGACCTTATGCGGTCGGTTCAAAATTATTCCACCCTTCTCCGCTGCTCAAGCTGGGCGGCGATTTCTTTTTGGGCCGAATTTACGGATTTGGCCAAAGCGCGAAGCGCCCTGGCGATAAGCCGGCTATTGGGGCAGACACCCTCGCTTACCCCCCGAAGACAGGCGGAACATTGCAACCAAAGATTTAAAAGCATTATCCGCCAGGCGTGGTTGCGCATCGCCGTTCTGGCGACCGTTTTCATTAGCTTTGCCGCCTGCAAGTTGGCCAAAAGCTCTTTCAAAAGGCAATTATCCTGAAAATCCTTGCTGATCCGCGAAACCAAAATCGGACAATTGAGTGCCTGGCCTTGTTTGAACCGGCTGCCTTTTAATTTAGAATGCCCCAGTTCATGAGCAAGACAGCAAATCTGATAGGATTCCGATTCCGGAAAAATAACCTGCTTTTCCTTGTCAAAAGGAATCAAAATAAAAGACTCGTTTTCCGAAAAAACGGAAAAATCGCAGAACATCCAGGTAACCGTCCCGTTTTTTATCATTTGTTCCGACTGGGGATTGACCAGGAAATTAATTCCCTGCGCCATGGCGTAATCGGCCAGTTCCGCCAAAATAGGATGCTTTTTCAACTGCGCCACCAGCAATTCCGATTCATCGACAATAGCGCTGTTCGCGCCTGGTTTTTTCATGCGGCCTCCCAAAATTTCAAATTTCAAAGGACAAAACCCGAACTTGAAGACCCATCGGCCGATGGGTCTTTCAGGATTCTATTTTGGACAAGATTTCCTTAAAAACGTCGGGATATTTTTGGGCGAGCCGCGAAAGCATTTTCCGGTTGATTCCAATACTGGCTTTTCTCAAGCCATGCATCAGCCGGCCGTAAGTCAGGCCGTTCTCGCGGGCCGCGGCGTTGATTTGAATATTCCAAAGCGCCCGGTTTTGCCGTTTTTTCAGTTTCCGGCCGACGAATTTATGGGACCAGGCGTGAAGCAGGGCCTCCTTGGCGGCCCGGTATTTGGATTTCCGCGACCAGCGGAAACCTTTCGTATATTTCAATACGTTTTTCCGACGCTTGTTGGCGATGGTTCCCCGTTTGACCCGGCTCATAAATAGTTATGCGTAAGGCAGATATTTTTTAAAAACTTTGGTGTCCGGAACGGCCATTCCCACTTTTCCCCGGCGCTTCAAAATCGTCCGGCCGGGCTTTTTTGCCCGGTATTTGTCCTGGCCGGTCGGCCGGCGCAGCATTTTCCCTTTGCGAGTCAGCTTTATTCTTTTGAGTACGGATTTGTTGGTTTTTAACATTTTATTTACTGGCTGATTTTCGCGGATATCAGACGGAACGGCACGGAAATCTTCCGTGTTTTTCCGTTTGATATCGGCGATATTCCGTTCTCATTGTTTAATAATCACCGCCGAAAATCCCGCCGGAGTTCTTTTTATTTCCTGAAGGAATTTTTTGGGAACGGCGACCATATCAAGAAATTCGCTTAATTTCTGGCGGGCCAATTCCGGATGGGCTTTTTCGCGACCCCTCATCATAACTTCCAATTGCGCTTTCAGGCCTTCATCCAGAAATTCATCGATCTGCCTCGCCCTGAATTCCATGTCGTGCCGGCCGGCCCGGACGGAAATCCTGACTGTTTTCATTTCGTCGCGGCGCTGTTTGGCGCGCTGTTTTTGGAATTCTTTCTGTTGCTGGTAGCGGAATTTCCCGAAATCCATTATTTTGCACACCGGCGGCCGGGCCGTCGGGACGATTTCTATCAAATCCAGTCCTTTTTGGCGGGCGACGGCCAGCGCCTCGGCCGCCGTCATTACCCCGATTTGCCGGCCGGTTTCGTCAATAACCCGGATTTCGGAAGCGGTTATTTGATTGTTTACGCGAATTCGTTTTTGCAGAGAAAATTTGGTTAATTATAAGATGATTTAAAATAATTTCTGAGTTGCTTTTTTAAAAATTTTCTTCCAGATCCTGATTTTAAAAATTCTTCTCTCTTTGTTGCGTCTAATTTATCTATATAAGCTTCATAATAAACCAACTTCCAGGGGGTTTTATTTTTCGTAGCCAAGTTTTCTTTTTTATTATGACTTTTAAATCTATTTCTTAAATCAGCACTAAATCCTATATACCAACTTTTATCAATAAAACTTTCCAGCAAATAGACATAAAACATATCTATCGAGATGGCGCGTAAAATGAAATCGCTGCGCGATTTCATCACGCGCCTACCGCGTGGAAAATTTTGCAAAACAAAATTTTCTTTACGCGGTGGAGATGGCGGGAGTTGAACCCGCGTCTGGAATCATCCTTGAAACAATTCTACAGGTTTAGACAGTTTGGCGTGAATTACCGGCTTAAAAACTGACAAAAATTCCGATAACTTTCGCCTCTTTTCGTCGCGCCGTCAGCGAGGCGGATTGTCGGCGCCTATCTCGTAAAATGACACCCGGATCCCCGATAGTAGAGCGGAGCTCACTACGGGGCAAGTTGCCTCACGAGCTCGGCAATCGGATGGGCTTTTGCCCGATTAGGCGAAAGCCGGCGCAAGTTGCGGAACGCCAAAGGCGTTCTTTACTTTGCTGAATAAGTTGGCACTTATTTTGGTTGCCGATTTTTTACAAGGTGTCGGCCCCTTGAACTGCTTGTTTCAAAGATTAATCCCGGCGAAACCCGGCATCCCCGCTCCCTCGGCCTTTTGGCCTCGGTCAAAT
>CAZICC010000070.1:0-4270 GCA_964537645.1 uncultured Candidatus Saccharibacteria bacterium
TTCGGTCAGGAATTTCGGATAAAATGAGTTCGAGCGGTGTTGTAAAGACACACCAATATCAACGGCTCCGACATTATGTCGGAGCCGTTGATATTGGTGCCCGGGGTGGGAATCGAACCCACACGAGCTTGCGCTCAGCAGATTTTAAGTCTGCGCTGTCTACCGGTTCCAGCACCCGGGCAAGATTTATTTTGGGAGGCCAGGAGGGGAATCGCACCCCTGTATATCGGTTTTGCAGACCGACGCCTTGCTACTTGGCTACCTGGCCGTAAATTATTTTTTTACTTTCTCTAGCAACTTTTCGATCCGGTCGGCTTCGGCGACTTGACGCGAAATTTCAAAACGTATTTTGGGGACCGGTCTCATGTTGAGCCGCCGGTTCAAAATTTGCTGGATATCATAAATGTTTTTTTTCAGGATTTCAAGGGCAGGGGCCGATTTTTTTTCCGGGAGAACGCTAACGATGATTTTGGAGTTAAGCAGGTCGCGGGAAGTTTCCGCGGCCAGCACCGTCACCAACGCGCCTTTGCCGAATTCCAGTTCCCGCTCGATGATTTCGGCAACCTGCTGGCGCATCAGTTCGTTCACTTTTTCCATGCGATGGCTTTTGGCGGGCATAACACGAATGACGCGCGAATAACGCCAATAAATTAAGATATTCGCGACATTCGCATAAATTCGCAAATTTGCGTTATATTACGATTTTTTTGGTTTCTTCCCGGTAAAAATTCAGCAAGTCGCCGACTTCAATCCTGACGTCGCCCTCGAATAAGACCCCGCATTCCTTTCCTTCCTTGACTTCCCCGACTTCTTTTTTGTCCTGCTGGAGTTCCACCGGCCGGCCCATACCGACGATTTCCTCGTTCCTCAAGACCTCTATCTTGGAGCCTTTTTCCAATTTGCCGGAGAGCACTTTGCCGCCGACAATCATCCGGTTTTTTTCGGTGCGGAAAATCGCCAGCACTTTCATCCGCCCCAAATCCAGCCGCAGGGTTTTCGGGCCGACCGCCTCTTTCATCAGTTTTTTCACTTTTTCCAGCAACTCGTAAATTACGTCGGAAACGATTATTTCAATTTTCCGCTCACGGCTGAAATTCTGGACCGCCGCCGGGATTTTCACCCGGAAGCCGACAATCACTCCTCCGAGCGCTTCGGCCAGTTTGACGTCGGATTCATTGATTTCGCCGATTTCTTTTTTTATGAACCGGATGCCGATATCCTCCTGACTGAGCGTCGAGAGCGAGTCGGACAGGGCCTCAAGCGAGCCGGAAACGTCGGCCTTGAGGACGATTTTCAGGAATTTCCCTTCCGCCGTTTCTTTCGCCGACGGCTCAATCAGCGTCAATTTTATTTTTTCCGCCATTATGTTTTCCAGGGCGGTTTTTTGATGATGGCCGAAAAATTCTTCGCCGACCTGCGGCACGTTTTCAAATCCGCCGCATAGCGCCGGCGTTGAAAAACTCATTTCTTTCAGCGGTTCGCCGCGGTCGTTTTCCAGAAATTTAACGCGGCCCGCGACGGCGCCGGCGGCGATGTAATCGCCGCTTCTCAAGGTGCCGTTCTTGACTATCAGGGCGGCGAGCGGGCCCCTGCGGTTGTTCAGGCGCGCTTCAATGATTATGCCCGAGGCCGGCTCCGCGGGGTCGGCTTTCAATTCTTCCAATTCGGCGGCAATGAGTATTAACTCCAGCAATTCGTCAATATTTTGTCCGGATTTGGCGGAAATTTCCACGGAAGGGATTTTTCCGCCCCAGGACTCCACTTGGACTTCGGATTCAGCCAGTTCTTTTTTGACTTTTTCCGGATTGGCGCCGGGCTTGTCTATCTTGTTGATGGCGACGATGAAAGGAATTTCGGCTTCTTTGATGTGTTTGGCGGCCTCTTTCGTTTGTTCTTTCACGCCTTCGTCGGCGGCCACCACCAAAATCGCCACATCGGCGACCCTCGCGCCTCTGGAGCGCATTTTGGAAAAGGCCTCGTGTCCGGGAGTGTCTATGAAAGTTATCCGTTTGCCCTTGAATTCTATTTCGTAGGCGCCGATGTGTTGGGTGATGCCGCCTGCCTCGCTCTCGGCGACCGGGCGGAAGCGAGCGAGTCGAGGCGGGCCGGATTCCTTTTCGGCGATTTTGGTTTTCCTGATGAAATCCAAAAGAGTCGTCTTGCCGTGGTCAATGTGGCCCATCACCACCACAATCGGGGGTCTTGGTACGAGGCCAGTGTCCTTATTTACTTTGCCGCTTTTTCCCTTTACCATACTTAAAAATTTCTAATTCCCAATTTCTAATTTCTAAACAATTTTTAATGATTTAATTTTTAAAAATTTTAAAATTTACTATTGATTGAAAATTGAAAATTGAAAATTTAGAGTAGCGATTTTAAACTTTTGTTCCATAACCCACAATTTACTTTTATTCATTGATTTTGCCTAGTTTAGCTCGTTTTATCGCTTCTTTTTCTTCGTCGCTCAACGGGTAGGAAGAGCCGCTTTTTTCCACGGGCTTGGCGTAAATTCTCAGGCTGTTCCGGCCGAACAAGCTTGAGATGACGATTCCGCTGTCGTGGGCGTCAAGCAGGGCCGCGGCGAAACTCTGGTCTCCGCCGGTGTCCTGAAAAGGATTGAAGCGGATGACGCCGACTTTCTGGATGCCGTAGTTGGCCATCCGGTCGACGGATTTCAGTTTTTCAATGATTTTTTCCACTGTTTTTTCGGTCTTGGCCAGCCGCTGGATTTCGGCGGCAATCACGCCTTCCAAATCCCGGGCCTGGGAACCGCTGAAAAACAGTTGGTAGCGCTTCCACATTTTCTGCAGGCGCAGAAAAACGAAAATCAGTCCTCCGAGCGCGATTAAAGCCGTTGCCGAAAGGGCGACAAGAACGGCGGTTAAATTTTGAATTAAAAAAGAAGTCATAACTTTTAAATCTTACCAGATTTGCGCCGTAAAATCAACCCGAATAAAAACCGCCCTCTTCAGGTTAAGGGCGGTAATTTTTCAATATGCCGTGGTCCGGAATACCGGCTGGAAGAGTTCAACGCGCTTTTCGCAGACGTTTCCGAAAGAGCACTTTAAACATTCCGGTTCGGCCATTTCCGGGCAGTACCGGCGGGCTTGCCAGAGTTTGTCGTCAACAAAGGGCATAGGCCTGCCGGATTGGCGGATAATCCTTTTCACGGCCTCGCAGGAGGCCTCCCGGATTCTCATTTCCGACCTGGCGCTGGTCCAGAGGCGTTGGCGGTTTATTTCCCGTTCTTCCTCGTCCAGTTCCACCGTTCCCAGGCGCAGGCAGAGGCGCATCACGTGGTAATCAACGAGCGGCTTCCAGTTTTCCGGGTCCGTGACCTTCAGGAATCTTTCCGGCCGGTTGGAAAGCATCATCGCCAGAAGCAAGTTTTTCTTTTTAAACACGTCTTGAGTGTGCTCATAGCCGGGGATTGGCCGTAGTTGGCGGAGAAAATCTTTCAAAGGCTCGCCGGCCCGGTTGGCCTCGGCGAGGATTTGGGAAGGCGAAGTGTCGTTTCCGATAAACCAGCGTCCGTAAGCGCGGCTATTCCTAAAGCGCGTCTCAAAATCCGGCCAGATGACCGGGCCGTTGTCGTCAAAGAAAATTTTCCGGCTCAATTCCTCGGGGCTGATGGCGGCCAGCCGCTTTGGTTCAAACTGGGTTTCGTCCCTGCAGAGCGCGGCCGTGGCCGTTTTCCAGAGCATATCCGAACCTTTGACTTTTTTTCCGCCAATCGTTCCGAAGAGCGGGCCGAGATAACCCTTGTCGTCGCCGTACCAGAATCCGTAATCGTGCGATACGACGAAAAAGAAAAAATTGACAGCCTGCGGATGGTGAAGCGGCGGGTAAGTCGCGGAATCCACGATTACCCGGCCATTTATTTCAAAATTGTACCAGTTGCATCCGTTGCCTTTGTCAGGCAGGTTTTTGACAACCTCGGCTACTTTGGCGATTTGTTCTTTATTGATGACGGCTTTCATTCGGTTTCTCCTCCTGTTTTTAAGGTGCTGTTTTTGTTGAAGCCAGTATACTCGGCAGTAGAAATTCGACTTAATAACAAACAAAGTTTTGTTATTTTTTATTTTGGCAATCTTTGGAGTATCTCCGCGTCAAATAGCGAAAGCGGGTTTTGAAAATTGGCGGTGGGCGCAGGATTTGAACCCGCGAGAGAATTGTTTCTCAACTGATTTTTCCGCCCATCTCGTTTCGCGAGTGGGCGGACCCGCTCGCTTTGACGAGCGGGCAAGATTTAGCAGCGGAGCGGTGGTTG